>CATOJL010000074.1 GCA_951800155.1 uncultured Bacilli bacterium
CTCCTCAACAATCATATTTCTGGCATACTTATAATACCGATAAGAGGAATACAGGGAATACAGCAGGCAGGGGATGCTGGCCAGCAGAATCATCAGCATGATTTTATTTTTTATTTTGTAGATAAAGAAGCGATAGAGTGCCTAAAATAAAAAGAGGACTGGAGAAAAAAGTAAATGTGAGAACTTTTTCAGCTTCTCTTTTGGAAAGAAGGCCTTTTTGATATAATTCTTTGGTGTATTTAGCATTCGAGGGACTTCCTGATAAAATACTCATTGCAAGAACGAAAGAAGCATTGGGATTTATTTTAAAAAGAAGCATGAGTGGCTTTAATAATTCTTTAAAAAGTTCAACGAATCCATATTCAATCATAATATGTGCTAAAATAAAGAAGGGAAAAAGCGAAGGAAAAATATTTTTTTTCCAAATCTCCATTCCTTTTGTAACAGATTCTAAAACGATGCTTGTATTTTTGAATAAGAAGAAAATAGAACTGATTAACAAAAAACTAATAAAAAAGGAAGAAAGTTTCTTCATGCAAATCACCTGATAAAAGTATATGAAAGAAATAATGAATTTTGAATAGAATAGAGTGGTGACATATGAAAATAATAAAATGGATAAAAGAAAATTGGTTGTATGGTTTCCTAGTTATTTTGGCTTGTTTTCTTTTTTTATTTCCACTTCCCTATACTATAGAAGGACCTGGTGGTTTAATCGCTGTTGGGGACCGTTTTCAAATTGATGGGATGGATACAAATATGCAGTATTACTTGGCTTATGTGTCAGAATATAAGGCGACCCCAATGACCTATTTACACGCAAAATTGCATAAAAATTATGAAATTACTCCTAAAAGTGAACAAGTGGGAACGGATAAGGAAATGAATTTTAGAAACCATTTAATGTTGGAGGAAGCAAATCAAGATGCCTTAATTTATGCTTATTTGAAGGCAGAAAAAAAGGTAGACATTCTAGAAGAAGAGATCTATGTAACGCTTATTGATGCTCTTGCGAAAACAAATTTAGAAATAGGGGATAAAATTATCACTATTAATGGAGAGAAAGTAAAAGATAAAGCCCATTTGTTTTCTATAATCCAATCTGCTAATGAAAGATTAGAACTAGAGGTGGAAAGTGAAGGAAAAAGAGAAGAAAAATATGCGATTCTCTTTGATGTAGAGGGTACTAAAAAAATAGGCATTTTACCAACAGTTAAAAGGAAAATACAAGTAGAACCAGAGATAGAATTTATTTTTGACAAAAGTGAATCTGGAGCATCTGGTGGATTTATGATGACGCTTGCTATTTATGATGCTTTAACAAACTCTAATTTTTCAAAGAATAAGAAGATTGCAGGAACAGGAACAATTGATGGAGATGGAAATATTGGCGAAATTGGTGGAATTAAATATAAGATATTAGGAGCTTTAGAGGAAAAGGCAGATCTCTTTTTTGTTCCTATAGAAAACTATGAGGAAGCATTAAAAACGTTAAAAGAAAACGAGGGAAAGATGCAACTCATAAAAGTAAGTCATTTTGAGGAAGCTCTTTCATATTTAGAGGAAAGCAAAGTAAAATGAATGCATATACCTGTAAATAAAACAGTTACAAAAAAAGAGAAAATAAATTATAAAAAAGAAAATGTATAAGTTTTGAAAGAGAATTAACAAAGAAATTGATTTGACGAATAGAAAAAACTATGATAGACTGTATGTAGTGAAAGAAATTTCATAGAATAAAAAAAGAGATACATTTGACAATCTCATGTTAGATGCTATCTCTGTTTAAAAAATGTGTGAAAGCACCGTTTCAAAGTAGACTCGGTGTTTTCGTTTAAGTTAGTCCTTATTTTTAAGAACTAAGATAGTATAAAATACTATAGTTATAAAGATAACTACTAATTCCAAAAGAATTAATCCTTTTTATAATATTTAATATCATAGAAATCACCTCTATTCTATCATCAAAAGATGAAAAACAGAGTAAAACACCTAACTATCTAATGTATCTCTGGACTAATTGTATAACATATATATAAAATAAGCAATAGTTCTTATGAATAAATGTTCGTGATTGATGAGAGTGATAAGTTTTAAAATAAAAGAATTCGTTTGACGAATAGAAAAAATTGTGATAAAATGTATGTAGTGAAAGAAATTTCATAGAATAAAAAAGAGATACACTTGATATTTGCGTGTTAGGTGCAATCTCTGTTTAAAATGGAGGAAAGCACCATATCAAAGTTGAATGGTGCTTTCGTTTAAGTTAGTCCTTATTTTTAAGAACTAAGATAGTATAAAATACTATAGTTATAAAGATAACTACTAATTCCAAAAGAATTAATCCTTTCTATAATATTTAATATCATAGAAATCACCTCTATTCTATCATCAAAAGATGAAAAACAGAGTAAAACACCTAACTATCTAATGTATCTCTAGACTAATTATATAACATTTATTAAAAATAAGCAATAGTTCTTATGAATAAATGTTCGTGATTGATGAGAGTGATAAGTTTTAAAATAAAAGAATTCGTTTGACGAGTAGAAAAAATTATGATAGACTGTATGTAGTGAAAGAAATTTCATAGAATAAAAAAGAGATACATTTGACAATCTCGTGTTAGGTGTATACTCTATTCAATAGTGTAACACCGTTTCAAAGTAGATTCGGTGTTTTCGTTTAAGTTAGTCCTTATTTTTAAGAACTAAGATTGTATAAAATACAATAGTTATAAAGATAACTACTAATTCCAAAAGAATTAATCCTTTCTATAATTAAAACAATCATAGAAACCACCTCTATTCTATCATCAAAGGATGAGAAAACAGAGTAAAACACCTAACTATCTAATGCATCTCTGGACTAATTGTATAACATATATATAAAATAAGCAATAGTTCTTATAAATAAATGCTTGCATTAATTAAGTGTATCATAAAAAGGTTGCAAATAGTGGGCATAGCTTTAGCAAGATAGAATAGGGTAGTGTTCTTTTATTTTCAGTGAATAGGAAATGAAAGATATTTGTAATGGCGCATGAATAAGAGATATATTTATTAAAAATCAAGATATAGCAGAGATTGGAAGAATTGATTCTTATCTGATGCAAGAGGAATGACGTTGTGTCTATCACAATACATTGATTGAGGAGGAAGTCAATTCTATTTTATATAGAATCAAGTAGGAATTGTAAGAAGAAAAACAGTTCACTAAAAAACAAGGGATAAAGCCCTTATTTTGTTTCTAAATAAACTTTTTCATTAAAATTATGTTGTTCTCTATCTAGATTCTTTAAAGTCGTTGTATTGATTAAAAAGAATTTGTGTGTCAAGATGCTTTCTCCTGTTGAAGTAATTGGATCATCCCAAGTTAAATCTAAATGTTTCCAATCCCCATTAATATAAACGAGATTCCATATATGGTTGTCAGAAGAAATACGATAATTTGGAATATTCATCTTTTCTAAAAATAGGGCCATAGCATCAGTATAACCTCCACATAAAGCTTTTCCCATTAAAAGAGGACCATAAGCCATATTACTTTTATATTTATAGGCATTTGGATTTTGTGGATCCACTTCTTTTAACGTATCATATACTGTATGACTAATAATATAATCATGTATTTTCTTAATTTTATCATAATCACTCATCGAATCTGTGATTAATTCCTTATAAATTGTATTTATCTTCTTGTCAATTTCCGTAATATCACTTGTTGTATATTGTCGGTTTACACTTATTGTAATTTTATTAAAATTATTGATACTAATTGATATCGTTTCATATGTATTGTATGGATGCACAAAATTATTGATATTTGACAAAAGCTCTGCATTTTTAGCAATGTCATTTACATCATTCCCACAATCATAGTCATCACTGCAATAAAAGGAAAAAGAATCCCAACCTGCATTTAATATGGTATAAATAATATTTAAAATCTCTTCTTTATTTTTTGGATAAAAATCATCTGTTTCTTGGACATAGGCAAAAGCATAATCTTTATGGTATGAAGTAACCTCTGGAACAACGATTTCTTTTTTAAAGACAAAATTTGTATATAAATAAGTGGCTATTGGTTCTTTATAATAAATAATACCTGCACATATACATAAGATAGTTACGCATTTAAGGACTTTTTTCATACCATCACCAAAACTATTATATCAAATAATAGAAAAAAAAGAAGTAGTTTTTACTCCATTTCATTTACTTTTTTTGTAAATCTTGATTTGTGACGTGCTACAAAGTTGCTTGTAACAACTCCTTTTGTTACAGCTTTATCTAAACGATTGTAAACAACTTGTAAGTCTGCTTTTGCTTTTTCGGCATCTTTTGAAGCGATTGCCTTCTCTAAATTTTTCATTGCTGTTTTCAAGCTTGCTTTATAAATATTATTTGCTTTTCTCTTTTTTTCTTGTACGATTACAGCTTTCTTTGCATTCTTAATATTTGGCATCTTTTCACCTCCATGTCACTTGCTTTTTATATTTTAACAAACTTTTTTAGAAAATGCAAATAAAACTGTATTTTCTGGTAAAAAATAGTAATGGTGATATATTTTGAGGGAAATTGACTTAAAAAATTTTAAAATTCGAACAGATTTAATTACAGAATCAGTTACAAATTTAAAACGAAAAGAAGTAAAAGAAGGGATATTTGTCAGTAACCTTTACCTAGAGGAAAAAGAGGCAAAAAAGAGTTTAAAAAAACCAGGAAATTATACGACGATTGAATTTACAGATATAACGGATATTGATAATTTCTTAGAAGTTAAAAAAGTACTAAAATCTTGTTTAAAGGATTTTATTCAAAGTAAAAAAACATTATTGATTGGACTTGGAAATCAAAAATCAACACCAGATGTTCTTGGACCGAAAACGATTGATGAAATTGTTGTTACCAGTTATTTAGAAGCCTTTGGATCTTTAGAAGAAGGATTTTCTTCTACTGCTGTTTTTAAACCAGGAGTTACAGGAGAAACAGGATTAGAAACTAGTAATGTCTTAAAAAGTATTGTTACTAGTTTTCATCCCGATCAAGTGATTGTTATTGATGCCCTCGCTAGCAAATCATTGGATCGCGTGTGCAAAACGATTCAAATTACAGATACTGGAATTGAACCTGGTAGTGGGGTTGGCAATAAAAGAAGTGAAATTAGTTCACATACATTAGGGGTTCCTGTTTTAGCCATTGGAATTCCAACTGTTGTGGATGCAGTGAGTGTTGTTAGTGATACCATTACTTATTTAATGAAACAATACTCTTTTCAAAAAAAATTCTTACAAACTAAAAAAAGTAAACTAGTTCCAACGACACAAGTTAATTATCTAAAGGAAGATGTTCCTGTTGATAAAGAGGATAAAGAAAAAGTTCTTGGTATGTTAGGAACACTAGAAGAGGAGGAGATAAAACAACTTTTTTATGAAGTTCTTACTCCTATTGGTTATAATTTAATGGTAACTCCTAAAGAAATTGATTTTACTGTGCAGAAATTAGCGCATCTTTTAGCTTCTTCTTTAAATGAAATCTTACATCCTAAATTAGAAGAGAGCAAAGAATAAAATGGATAAACAATGTCAAAAGAGGTGTAAAAAGAGGGAAAAAGTATTCCCAAAGAGAAAAAAATAGAGTACATTTATGTTAAAGGAAAAAGGCTGCTATTTAGAAAGAAGGGGCTTGGTTATGGAAGGATATAGGCAACAAAGGACAATAGATAGAATCGAGGAATATAAAAAAAGAATCGAAGGGTATCGTTTTCGTATTTATAAAGCAAATACGATGGAAGAACAAGTAGAGTTATTAAAGGAAGTATATCAAATGGTAAAAGAACTATCTACAAAAATGTACCAGAAAGAAAAAGGTTTTTCCAAACAATATTATACAATTCTTGAGTCCGTATTGAGTATTGAGGATCATATAAAACAGGGGTATATTATGGATGTAAAACCGAATTATGGCTATACAAAGGAAAAGAAAAAGGAAGATGTTGCTTCCAATGAACATATAATACAAGCAATTGCAGATACCATTCGAGTTACACTTTGTCGAAAGTTGAATAAAAAGTATGGTTCTAAAAAGCAACCTATTGAATCTTTTGATTTGCAAGGATATTGTCCTATTTCCGCTGATATGGTCAAACAGATTGGAGATGCTTTTTCCATACAAACAACAAAAGTAACTATTGAACCAGGATTTTTAAAAGATTCTCCTTTATTTAATCAACGAAAGAAGCATTGTTGTAGTCTTGTCAAAGTGAATGATGAATTATATTTAGTTGATTGTACTTATGCTCAATTCTTTTTACAAAGAGATTGCATATTAGAACGTCTTGGAATCCCTATGTTGTCTGGCTGTGCTCCTGGGACTTTTATGTTGATGGATGAAATGCGAAGAAGTGTAGCAGAAAAACTTTTAAAAGATGGTTGGATAAAAGCAACTCCTCAAGTATTAAAAGCATATATGGATGGATTTGCTCTTTCTTTTCGAAACGGACTTTATTATGAAGAAACAGGAGATTTTTCTTATACGACCAACTATACAGCAGAAGATTATATTCGATTTTTATTTGGAGAAGATAATCAATTACATCATGAAGAATCATCCTATTTAGGATTTCAAAATAAACCTTTAAAAAATATCCACATGTCCTTTTTACCACAAACACTAAAAATGTTTAAATAGATATGACCTGAAATTAGCCAAACTATAAAAAAATAGAACTTATACACCATCCCCTTATCATAGCAAATATAATCCTGTAGATAGATTATAGGCAAGATTAGAGATGGTGCAGGGTGATTCTAGCGACAACGAGAGAAGAATTTGAAGAAGCATTAGGAGAGGATTTAATGGAGAAAGAGGCCAAAGATTTACTAGAAGAAAAAGTAGAACAA
>CATOJL010000075.1 GCA_951800155.1 uncultured Bacilli bacterium
TCTAAACCCTCTATTTCCTTTTGTGTTGCTACCCAACCGGGAGCCACTGCATTCACACGAACATAGGGCGCATATTGTAAAGCCAAATTATGGGTTAATGAAATCATAGCCGCCTTCGATGCATCATAATCCAAGCACATAGGAAAATAAGTATCTATTCCATTGGTGGATGTAATGTTGATGATTGTACCCTCTTTTTTCTCATACATTTTATCACCAAGTAGCCGACTAAGTAAGAACGTTCCAACTACATTCACTTCAAATGTAGTCATAAAATTTTCTTTGGTTTTTTCTTCATAGAGTGTATCAAAACAGTAAGCTGCATTATTGATAAGAATAGAAATACTTCCAAATGCATTTTCTATTTTGGTACACATTTCCTGAATGGCTAATTCATTTTTTAAATCTGCTTTTATACAAAAAGCTCTTACCTGATACTCTTTTTCTACTTTTTCTTTTAATAAAAAGGCTTCCTTTTCACTAGTTAAATAATGAATGACTACATCATAACCCAATGATGCAAATTTCAAAATGCAAGCAAAGCCAATCCCTTTTGCGGAACCTGTCACTAAAACAACTTTTCTCATATTTTTCGCATAAACAAAAAGAACACTAAGCTCTTGAAGAGTACTTACCGTCCTTCGTTGTAACTAATATTTTTTCGCCCTGTTCAATAAATAAAGGTACTCTTACAAGCAATCCTGTTTCTGTATAAGCATCCTTTTGTGCATTATTTGTCGTATTCCCTTTTACAGCAGGTTCCGTTTGTACAACAGTAAATTCCATTTTTTCAGGTAAGACAATTCCTAAAAGTTCACTTTCATAAAAAACAACATCTACATTCGCATTTTCAATTAAATAATTCTTATTTTCTCCAACTTGAGCCTCAGGAAGTTCAAATTGTTCATAAGTTTCCATATTCATAAAAGAATAAGCATCTCCTGTATTATATAGATATTGTACGTTGGATCTTGTAATATTCGCCTTTTCAAATTTAATATTGGTATTGAATGTTTTTTCAACAATTCCACCTGTTCGCATATTTTTTAACTTCGTTTTCATAAATGCTGACCCTTTACCCGGTTTTACATGCAAAAACTCTAAAACTTGATAAATATTTCCTTCAATAATTAAAGTCATACCATTTTTAATATCATTCACACCGATCATGTTATACCTCCTCTATAGAAAAATAAGGAACTCCCTTACTTTCCCCTAACTCTTCCTTTTGGCTTATTTATTCTTTGTATTCTTTTTTGTTTTGGCTTTGGTTCATCCATTCTATCAACCCTTCCCCATAAGGGTTCATTCGCACTTTGTGTAATTAAAGCTTTATAATCATATGTATCTATAAATGGCCCATGGATCATTGGCATATTTTTTTGTTTCATCGACTAAGCCTCTTTTGATTCTCTATGCAATGTATGTTTTCCACATCTTTTACAGTGTTTATTTTCTTCTAAACGATCTGTATGCTTTTTGTTTTTTTGTGTACGATAATTTTTTTCTTTACACTCTGTACAAACTAAAGTGACTAAGCCTCTATTTTCACCTTTTTTTGCCATACTTCTTCCTCCTTTTTTCAAAAATAACTATTACTATTATATCAAAATTTTTTAAAATAGCAACCTTTTTTTACGTTTCTGCTTGTTTTACAATAGAAAAATAGGCCTCACTGACTCTCGTCGTTAATCTTCTATTCACGTTCGTCGTATACTCACTTTTTCCTTTTTGATAAAATACATTGGGAGAAGCAATGACAAAACTAACCTCTGGCTCTGTATAAGGAGCATAAGCTGCAAAAGTATGTGTTAGCGTTTCTTTATCAACACGTCCATCCCCATCGGAATCAATAAAGCTTTGACTTGTTCCTGTCTTGCCTGCTGGCTCATACTTACTATGAATATAGTTATACCCTGTTCCCCCGGGTTGCAAAACCATTTTAAAGCCTTCTTGTACCCGCTCCATATATTTTTCTTCAGTAGTCACTTTATTTAAAATCTCTTTCTCATAAGTAAACAAGTCTTCTTCCGTTTTAGAAGATTTTACTTTATTTAAAAGATGAAGTTTTAATCTCTCTCCATTATTCGCGATTGTTGTAATATATTGTGAAAGTTGCAAAGGCGTATATGTGTCATATTGTCCAATCGAAAAATCAAGTAATAACCCCGGAGTATCATTCTTTCCAAGAATGCCATTTTTCTCATTTGGTAAATCAATTCCTGTGAGAGTTCCTAGACCAAATTCCTGAAATGTATTTCGATAGATTGGAAATGTATCTTCTTTTAAAGGAAAAGAACCATTATATATATATTGATATCCAGCAACTTTCATCGCAGTATAAAACTGATATGTATTTGATGAGTATTTTAATGCTGTTAAGTCGTTTAGACTACCAAGGGATTTCCAAGAACATTTTTGTGGCGTTGCCGCTAACTTCACACAAGTATCACTTCTTCTTTCCCCGATCTTTAATGCACCCGTATTGTATCCAACAATATGAGATGCTCCCTTAATGACAGACCCTACTGTTAAAGAAGAAGTAAAAACACCCGGTGTATAATCATAAATTTCATACCCATCTTTGCCTTCAGTAATCATTTTCCCAGCCATGGCTAAAATACCACCTGTTTTCGTATCTGTCACAATCACAAAAGAATGATTATAGTAATCTGTATTTGGTTCTTTTTTTGTTTTTTCTAATTCTTCCACTAAAATTTCTTCTATCTTTTTTTGAAGTTCAATATCAATCGTCAAATAAAGATCGTTTCCTCTACTCCCTGCTTCTAGAAGAACATCCCCATCATTTTTTTTCTGGTATATATCTTTTTTTCCCCTTAAATAATCATCATATTGGTACTCTAAATAACTAATCCCAACTCGGTCATCTAATGTATAACCCTTATTTATATATTCCTCTTTCATATCTGCTGGAATGCCTGTTTCATAGGTTGAAACTTTTCCAAGGATACTTTTAAACACATTTCCATAAGGATATGTTCGATTCCAATCTAATCTTACATTAAAACCTCGGAGTACTCCTACATTTTCTGCAATATAAGCATACTCTGTATCTGAAACATGACTTGCCTTTATAATTTTTTCTGAATAAGAATATCCCTTATTCATTAAATGATATAAATAACATGCTTTCTTATCTAGTTCTTCTAATGCATCTAGTTCTTCTTTTGTAACCCTTTCTCTTTTTAATGCTTCTATTTCAGAAGACTTCATTCTTCGTTCTTCTAAAGCTTTCCATTCTTCTTGTGTAATTTTTTCTCTGCCCTCTTCTGTATGATTTAAAACCCAAAAATCTCTAAGCATTGCATCGGTAACTTTTTTATAATCAAGTTCTAATTTTTCTACCACTTGATACGCTAATTCTATCTCCTCTTTTATGTTCAGGTTGCTTTTTTTATAATAAATTATTTTAACAGGTTCATTATCTACTAAGAGTCTACCTTTCCCATCATAAATTCTGCCGCGAGGAGCTGTACTCCCTTCATAGGTTGTTATCTTTGATTCCAATACTTTTGCTTCATAGTATTCCTGTTTTACAATTTGAATATAAAATAAATCTATAAACAAAAACAAAAGAAGGAGAATGATGATTAAGGATAATAGATTGTATCTTTTTTCAATTATTGCTTTTATATTTGTTTTATTTTTAGAAAAATTATAGTTTTTTTGTTTTTTCTTCATAAACTGTATTTATTGCTTCATAATTTATATAATTGAAAAAGTTATTGATATAATCTTGTTTATTTTGATAATATTTTAAAAAGTACGCATGCTCCCATAAATCTAGACTAATTAAAGGGTAAAACCCATAAAAATCAGGTAGTTCTTGATTACTTGTATTGATTATATTGAATCCTCCATTTCTATCCATGACTAAATTTGTATATCCCGATCCAATAACGATAAGTGCTTTTTCCATAAATTCTTTTTTAAAATTATCTATACTCCCATATTTTTCTTTTAATTTTTCAATAAAAGCATTTTCCTTTAAAGAAGGAGAAGGTGATAAACCTAAGAAATAACGTTCATGATTTAAGACACCGCCCAAATTATATAAAATGGCATCTCTATCTTTTATGGGAAATTCATTGATATGTTCTAGTAATTCTTCTTTCGTATATCGAAAATCATAATGATTATCTGTCAATACTTTGTTTAAACGATTCAAATATCCTTTATACAAACTATTAAAATGAATGTCTAATGTTTTTTCATCTAAAAATCCCCCTAAATCCCCCATACCATAATCTAATTGTATACTTTTATACATAATCTCACCTCTACTTTATCTTACGAAATTTAAGAAACATTATTCAATCAATATCACATACAATAAAGTAGGTGATTTTATGATTAAAAGATATGTTCAAAATTATATAAAAAAATTGAGATATGAGGATATGATTTCTTATATAAACAAAGAAAATATTTATCTTACAGAAGAAGAGTATCAATTTTTATTTGCTTATATAAAAAAGAATTGGGAACTTCTATTTTGTAATCGGGAACAGATATTTAAGGATTTAAAAACTTCCTTATCTTCTACTACCTATTTAAAAATAGAACCAATTCTTCTCTCTTATCAAGAAAAATATAAAGCTTACTTATAAAATGATTTTATATCCTCGTATAAGTTTTCATTATATGTTTTAGCTCTTATCTCTTCAATCTCAAATTTATAAGGAGGAAATTCCTTATCTACATAAGGGGTTTCCAATATTTTAGGAATTCCTTCTAACTTGCTATGGTAAATAATAGCTAATAAATTCGAAAATCCAATCGTTCCATATCCTATATTTTCATGACGATCTTTATGAGAAGAACGTTCATTTTTACTATCATTGATATGTATACATTGTAACTTAGAAAGGCCAATGATTTTGTCGAAATGAAGAAGTATTTCATCAAAATTAGATAGATCATACCCCGCATCATGAATGTGGCAGGTATCCAAACACACACCCACTTTTTCATTATAATTGACCCCATCCACTATTTGTTTTAATTCTTCAAATGTAGATCCACACTCTGTTCCTTTGCCAGCCATCGTTTCTAAACAAATCATCACTTTTGTCGTTCGATCAATAACCTGATTTAATCCTCTTATAATGTTTTGTATGCCTTCCTCCTTTGTCACACCGACATGACTACCAGGATGAAGAACTATTTTAGTGATTCCTAATTTTTCTACCCTTTTTATTTCTTCTTTTAAAAAGCTAACCGCAAACTCTGCTGTTTTAGGATTTGCTAAATTAATGATGTATGGGGCATGAATAATAATATCTTTTACCTGCATGTTTTCTTTCTTCAATAATGCATATGCTTCTTTTACCTTTTCTTCTTTAATTTCTGTTCGCATCGTATTTTGAGGAGCACCTGTATAAAACATAAATGTATTAGCTCCATAGCTTAAGGCTTCTTTGACACAACCTAGCAATTGTTCCTCTTTTTTATACGATACATGGGCACCTATAATCAATTCCATAAAACCTCTTTTCTTATGTTATTATACAAAAGACAAGAAAAAAAATAAAGCTTATCCTTTATTTTTTTATTGGTACTTGATCATTTTTCCCTCTTGTTTTGGTAAATAGAACTCTCTACTATTAGGAGGTTGCTTCATTCCTGCTGCACTAAAATCGAGTACATCATATAATTCTTGATATTTTGACCTCGCTACTAGGCTTCCATCCGTTGCTATATACCCTTTGTCAATTTTATTCGCTTCATAAGTAACAATCGTTCCAATTGCCTTACTATCTATATCAGAAATGGTGGCTGTGCAAGTGGCATCTTCCTCACTTGCTACACCGCAAGATGTTCCCAAAACAATCTTAGCAATTACGTTCGCATTGTTAGAAAAATCTAACTTTTTCACACCTTTTCCACTTGCTTGTGTATCAAATTTATCCACTTTTGTCCAAGTTGTTCCTCCATTAGTTGAATAACAATAAGACCTCGTATCTCCATTACTTAATGGATACGAAATGGTAACGGTTTTTTTAATCGCATATCCTTGCTTATCAATCGCACAAGAAAGTCCTGCCAAGTCATTACTAGGACTCTGCACATCACAACTGCCCGTTTCTAAGTCAATTGTATATTTATTATCACTCGTATAAGTGACTAAAACCTTTTGATCTAAATCCAACTCTTCCGAATCGAGCGCTAAAAAACCTTTGTTATCAAGCTCAAATAAATTGATACAATAATTTTTGCCTTCTCGAGCTGGATATGTATTCTTATTGGCATTTAAATACGATTCCACCGCAGAAGCAATCATTTTCTCCTTTGCTTTATCTACTTCATCTTCCTGTCTTGTAACCATTTCTAAAATCTTAGGAAAAGCTACAATCATAATCAATCCTAATACAACAATAACTGCTAACATTTCTACTAAAGTAAATGCATTTTTCCTTTTCATATGACTCCTCCGCAACTATTCTACTATGTTTATTATAGTTAAAATTACACAGATTGTCAATCAAAGAAAAAAAGGTAATATTACCTTTTAGTCTGCAAAATTAGAACATTTTCCACAATCAATGTTACATACTTGATCTTCCTCAGAGCATGTGAATTGTGGTGTATATGTATGCTTATAAATGTGACGATTTACAACATGTGTATGAATTGGACATACATGTGTCTGCCCTTTTTTGATAGACTAAATTTCTACTCTTCCTAGTAAGAAATCTATAGCGTTTATTTGCTTTATCCCATCATAGTTTGCTGTATCATAATCCAAAGTTATTATATATTTTGGATAATTATCATTTATAGTTTCAAGCGAATTCAATTCTCTTTTTAAAGTATTTTCATCTCTAACTGATAATGCAACTTGAATATATTTTAATCCATCATTATTTTTTACAACAAAAT
>CATOJL010000076.1 GCA_951800155.1 uncultured Bacilli bacterium
GCATTGTTCGGTCTTAACATAATTCGATTATCCCAAAGAGATTCTAATGTTGTTAAGTTCATGGCTTCCGCTTGTTCAGCAGTTATAGTACCCCAAGTACTCCATCCTGCTGATTGATTCATTCGCGTTGCAATCTTTGCTTGTTCTTCTGGTGTTAATTGAATGAATGCTTTTGCGGATACGTAATCTAGAAGTTCTAAGGCATCAAATTGTCCTTTAAAGTAGTTTTCTAGTTTTTCTCTCGTGTTGATTCTTTCTGGCGTTAAGTTTTGGGTTGCCATACTTTCTTTTCCTAATGTAAAGGCAAAGTTGAAGTAATATGGTCCGACGTCATAACCAGAAATATTATTGTTACTCCAAGTTTCTGTTTGCTGAACATTTCCTTCTGTATATGTTTCTAGTTGTAATCTTGCCCCTTTTCTAAACAACATGATTTTATCGTAAAGGGCATGTTCAAATTCATGGGTCCAAGTTTCATAGTTTGTAAGTCCTGGTCTTGCAATAAACCATAAGAATCCTGCAGTATTACCAACACCTGCTGCGGAACCATATTGCCATGCTCCTACCGCTTCATTGAAGTTTTTAGAGAATGGTTCCGTTGTCGTTCCACTTTTGTTCCATGTTGTAACAGGAGAGGTTCCTATTGGAATATTTGTTCCTGGGAAATAGCTTGTTTTATATCCTGTTATCGTTTTTACCGTATCATATACCATAATAGTGAAGTTATTCCAACTTTCAACATGAAAACTTCCAGCCATTGTATCAAATTGTCTTTTAATAAGAGCAACATGATTGTTTACAAGATTTCTCACAGTATTTTGACCCGATGCTGTTTCAGGGTCTTTGACATAAACTCTTTGGGCACCTACTTGGAATTGCGCAGGCCCTGATATTATATAGCCCGCATATTTTGGCAATGTGGATAAAGGTAAGATAAAGTTAGGGAATCCTTTCATTCTTGCCCAAGCACGATACATAACCTCAGGATGATTTTCTACTGGTACCTCTGCTAAAATTCCAATAGAAGAGAAATGTTCTGTAAACCAATCATTGATATCGTCATATCCCCCAATATTTCTTATTACCCCATCTAGATAATAAGTTAGGGCAGAACTTCCTGTATATTTACTTAAGCTATTCGCAAAGAAGGTATGCGTTGCATTGGTTCCTAAATTTCCTGTTAATACTTCCTCTGTTAAATTATCAATGGTCATAGAATCCTTATACATTTTCCCTTCAAACAATAGAATGTCGGATACTTTTGAACCACCTATTTCAAATTGATACCATCTGTGATAATAATTATAAGCATATAAAATATTGTTTAATCTACCACTATCAATTAGTTCTTGTTTTATTTTATTATTCAAAATTTCACTATTCATAGTAAGTACACTATTTGCATCATTTTGTAACAATTGTAAAGCGATTCTCTCAGCAAGAGGTTTCATTACTTCATTGTAGTGATCCCTATAAAGTCGACTATCAGCTGCGGCTGTAATTGGATCAAGCGTTGCTGTATAATCCACACTACTTATATAATTTTTTAAAGTTTCCACGATGGATGCTGTATCTTTGATTACATAATTATCAAAAGCATATTCTAAGTCCATGCCTTCTATCGTATAGATGGCGATATCTTGTTTTACTTCTTTAAATGCTACATTGTATTCACTTACAGTTGCATCTTCAAAAACTACCTTTATACTTGTAATCTCTTGATTATTTTTAGAAGTTAAATACGTAACCATTTTTCCATGACTATATGGAAGAATATGTTTAATTATTTTTGTATTTAAAACATGATCATTGGTAATTTTTAAACCATCTTCTACTAAATATTTCGCATCATAGTATGGCATAAGCTTATTGATATTGTGATATAGAATATCTTTTGTTTCTGTATATCCATTTATACGTTTAATTCTAGTATAATCTGGAATATATAATTTCTTATTCGTTGGCTTTTCTTCCTCTTCTGTTACCTCACCACTTTGTATAGTTACTTTCAATTTTGGTGGGTTCTCATAAGATACATCAGATAAATCCCAAATTGTTTCATCAAAATTAGCGCTATTGATAAAGAAGTCTTTCGTAATATCTTTTCTTTCTACTTGTTTTACTCTATTTCCAGAAGCATTCGAACGTAATCCAGAATCTAATAATTCATAATTGTTTGTAGCATCTGCATTTGGTTCGTTTCCATGTATACTATAGAAGTTTTCCCCCGTTGATAAACTTACATTATTTCTTAATACGGAATCTCTTACAGAAAGAACTCCTGCTATATCTCCATTTAATCGAGGACTAACATTACTTGTATAATGAACTTTACTAATACAATTCTCTATGGTAACTGGAGAAGTTCCTAGTCCATGACCAAGAATTCCGCCAATTCCATTACCATCTTTATTTTGTGTTGATTGTGTAGTACCTTCTACATAACAATTTCGAATGACCCCACCATCCATTTTACCGATAATAGCAGCAACTCGTATATGTCCTGATGTTGTTATTGAAAAGTTAGTGACACTACTTTGTTCAATAGTTGTCGATGTTGCTTCACCAACAACTCCACCTACTTGATTTGCTCCTGTTATAAGCGTTAAATCTTTAACATGAATGTTCCTAATTGTTGCGTTCGTTGCAATATTGGCAATCGTTCCTCGACTATTCGCTCCTGTTAATTTAGGACTTTCTAAGACTAAATTTTCAATCGTTGCTGATTCGATTGTATCGAATAAAGGCTTTGTCAAATTATATATCTTATGTCCATTTCCATTTAAAGTTCCCATAAAAGAAGTTGAAATAAGTGCATTGCTATTTTTCGTAATAATAGAAGCATCGTAATCACGGGTTAATGTAAATGTACCTGTTGGATTGGCTTCCATTTCACGAATCAAACTTTCTAATGTAATGTTTTCTGCAACACCATTTTCCATACTACCATATACAATCTCTAATTTATCTTGTTTACTATCACTTGTATATTGCACAACATTATCATAAGCTAAAGTCAATTTCAGTTGCTTGTTCTCTATTCGATAACCTGTAATTTTTGTATAGAATGTTGGCATTTGTTTCAAATATACTTTTGCAATGTAATTGTCTAAATTAGCAAGATCACTTTCTCGTAGACTACTTACTTCTACAACTCCGTCTGCTGTTTGCTTATAAACGGATACTCGAATAATATCTTTCATCTCAAATTTACGTGCCCCTAAAGTAATATCTGCTTCTAAAAGAGTCATATTTTTATATTCGTTTGCATCTTCTTCTAAGACATTCATATCTAAATCATAATCGGCTATAACTTTTACAACATAATTTTGATTCTCTTCTGGTTGGAACGTAACCGTATTTTGCCCTTTTTCTAATGCCTGCTCTTTTACGGTAATTCCATTCTTAAGGATAAGCGCTTTTCCTGCTGTAATAGCCTCTTCCTCATCGATAACTTTGAATGTAGCAGAAACGGTAGCATCCATATTTTCCTTATAGCCAAACTCCTCAACAGTCGGTCTATCTTTTAAAACGGTAACCTTAATTTCATTATTTTCAGAAAGGGTAAACTCTTTTGCATTACTTAATGTAATTTTTTCTATTCTTGCTGTTTTAACTCCAGATGTCTGATGACTATTTATTATCAAATAGTAAGCATTATCTTTTTTCGTAAGATCATATTCTACTCCATTAACTACTGCCTTTATTGGTTCAAAATTTGTAACATTGGTACTTTCAAAACTAACTTTAATTGGCTCAGATTTTCCAAAATATTTTGTTTCTTCCTTTTCGTTATATGTTTTTATATTTGCTATAGTTAATTGATAATCTGCAATGAGGCTAATCTCTCTTGTCGCAATAACTTCATCTGTTACTCGATTATCTTCTTCTGGTTTTCCGTTTAGTGCATTTGCATCTAAATCATAGGTTGCTTTAATTTCCAAAGTATATTTTTTTGCTGATTCTACTTGGAAAGTTAATTCATTATGTCCGCTATGAATTTCTTTTTCTACATGATTTCCATCAAGTGTTAAAACGGCCTTCCCACTTATGAAACTATTCTCATCATCTTCTATATCAAAGCTTAAGTTTACTTCTCTTGTTAGTAGATTATCTTGCTGTGCAAAATTCGTAACTTGTGGCTTATCTTTTAGAATATCGACATTGATGGTACTATCAATTGTTGCTGTTGTTCCATCACTATAAGTTAATTTTGTTATAGAAAGTGGGTAAATTCCACTTTGATTTCCAACATGAAGTGCAACTTCGTAGTTTCCATTATCTAATTTTACAGCAATACAGTCTACATTATTGATGAGTATTCTTGTAATATCTTCTGTCTTGTTGCTTTCTAAATCAAATGTTAATTTTAAAAGATCACCTTTTTTCACATAACTACTATTTGGTGTAATGCTTTTTATCTCTACTCTTGCATCAGCGGCAATTTCCTCTTCTTTTGCAACTTCATCTACGACCTGATCTGAAACATCTCCTGTTAAATTATAGCTTACCAATACTTTTACTTTATATTTAGATGTCAATCTAGATTTTAAGAATGTATTGATGTTATTGACATTGTTTAATTGATCCTGTGTAAATTCCTTTCTATCAATCTCATCTCCATCTGCATCCAGTAGAATAATACTTAATCCTGTAAGTGCCTTATCTGGATTAGATAGATCAAACATGACTCTTAAATTATTCGCTTCTGTAAATTCAGCTATTGTAAGATTAGAAACGGTTGGCTTTCTCTTAATGACTTGAATTGTCACAACATTATCGTCTGTCAACACAAATTCTTTTCCATTGGAAAGGATAATACTTTCAACAGTAATTGTATGACTTCCTAAATTTGTTAAAGCATCTAAAGTAGCACTATACTTTCCATTATCTTCGACTACCTCATACTCTTTTCCATTTACCTTTATAAATTCAGGTACATATTTTGTATCATTTTTACTTTCAAATACAAGTTGTACTTCCTCTCCATTAGCAAATGTTGTCGTTTCTTTTCCATCTTTTTGTGTTTTTATATCGGATACATCAAAATTATAAGAAAGGATCAGTTGTAATTCCTTTTCATATTTTTGTGTACCTGTATGATTTTCATCATTTTCCAACTGGTTGCTATCTAAATCATAGTCTAATAAGATATGAGCTTTGTACTCTTTTGCATCTTCGACTTCTATTTCAATTCGATTCTCGCCTCTTTTTAGATTTTGTTTTGTTTTTAATGTTTGATCGTCATTATAGATTTCTATTGTTGCTGCTTTAAGGCTAGAGTCTGGATCGATTACATCAAATAATATAGCTACTTTAGCATTTTTCTTATCTTCTTCAACTCTATAATTCCTTATACTAGGCACATCTTTTAAAACATCTACCTGTATTGTATAATCCATTACCACCTTTTTCTCATTTGTTAGTAATGCTTCTGTAATTTTATATGTTTTTACACCAGCTTTATCCTCAACATTTAAATCGAAATGGTATTCTCCATTCGCTTGTCTTTCAATTGTATATGTATTCCCATTAATCATCAACTTCTCAATGGTTTCTCCATAACTTACATCTCCATTAAATGTAACAGAGATTGTATCATTTTTCTGTGGATAATAGTTATCAAGATTTAAATGTACTATATCTACATCATACTCTAATAAGTTTTCTAATTTTTGAACTAAAAAACTCAAATCTGATACAGTAATTTTTCCATCATTATTCATATCCGCATTTTCTAATTTATCATCTGGCAATTTTTTTAAATCAATAAGATGTAACTGTAATAAACTCACATCAGCATAATTGACTTCAAAATCACCATTCAGTTCACCTTTTTGCGTTAAACTACGAGCAAAAGCACAAGTGATTCCTATAAATTCAGAAAACAAAATCCCTGCTACTAAAAACATAAGATACTCTTTATGATTCCGTTTTTCCTTAGAGCCTCTTTTGCAATATAAAATGACAACAATCGCCAAAATAATTTGAGCAAGTACAAATAAAAATAATCTTAGATAAGTTCTAGTCGTTTTCTGAATCGTAGGTAAGTCCTTATCTGGTACATCTGGATTTGTTGGCTTCTGTATATTAGAATCAGATGAATCATCTGGAACTTCAGGCTTTACAGGATCTTTATCCTCTTTGTCACCTGTATCTGTTTCTGGCTTTGTCGTACCACCAATAACAGAACCGGTTACATTTCCAGAGGCATTTGGCTTATTAGGAATTGTTGTAGTATTTCCATTATTATTTGGGTGTGATGGCTTATTTGGAGTAGTAGGTACCTGTTGTTGTTCTTCTATAATGTGTAGAATTAGAGAAGAATCTTTAAGAAAGAGATCTTTCTTCCCCTCCGAAGTGGTGATGTCTTTTACTTTAACCACTGTTTTGGTAGCTTTTACCCCTTTTTTTACCTGCAATGTGATTTTAACAATTTCTCCAGCTTTATTACTTCTTGCTTTTCGAATAGCAACAAACTGCCCATTTGCTGGATTATATTTGAGTGATTCCCAACTATTTTGGCAAGAAAAATTACTTTCTACTACCTCTTCAAAAATGTGCTTATCATATTCTAAAGTTGCCTTGTATGCGTTGACTCCTTTTTGAATCTCTGTATACTTATCAAATCGAAGTACGACCTCAACTTGATCTCCTTCACTTAATTCTTCTGTTTTTGTAGTAAGGCTTGCTTCTATATTTGAACTCGCTAATACAGCATTCATAGAAAGAAAGCTGAACAAAAAACAGGTTACTACACTTATTATTATTTTTCTCATACTTACCTACTCCTCACATCATCCATCGATCCTATCTCAATGGATTACAACTTACATAGAAATAATATATTCAACTAAAATT
>CATOJL010000077.1 GCA_951800155.1 uncultured Bacilli bacterium
TTACTAAATCCTTATCTTTTCTTAGATTTCTTCTTTCTTTTCTATTCATTACTACATACCACCTTTTTATTATGTAGTAATTATATCAAATTTCTTTGCGAAGAATCTTTACTCTTTTTCTCTGTATATGCTTTATTTTATTGACAATTAAGTGAAAAACCGATAAAATATATTTGTATTAGCACAGATAGTACAAAAAAAGGAGTTCTTTATATGATTACGATTGAAAATGTCTATAAAAAGTTTGGGAAAAATGAGATTTTAAAAAATTTGTCTTGTCAAATCGAGAGTCATTCGATTTATGGTTTAGTTGGTGCGAATGGATCTGGAAAAAGTACTTTGCTTCGATTAATCAATGGTGTTTATGAGATGGATAAGGGGAGTATTCAAATCGATGGGGTAGAGATTAGTGATAAGGAGGAGCTAAAACAAAAACTTGTTTTTGTTCCAGATGATTTATTTTTTTACTCTACTTATACTCTTTTAGATAGTGCTAAGTTTTATAAAGCAATGTATAAAAAGTTTGATATGGAAGCATTCCAAGAAATGGCAACGCTTTTAAAATTAGATTTGCATACGAAAATTTCTACTTTTTCTAAAGGTATGAAAAGACAATGTGCCCTTATTTTAGCGCTTGCTACGAATGCAGAGTATATGTTTTTTGATGAAACATTTGATGGGGTAGACCCTGTTGTTCGAACTGTACTTAGAAAATTGCTTGCTAAACAAACTTTAGAAAAAGAAGCAACCATTATTATGACAAGTCATAATTTACGAGAATTAGAGGATATCTGTGATAATTTAGGTCTTTTGTACCAAGGTGGCATCTTATTTCAAAGTGATATTGACACTTTAAAAACAAATATGTGTAAAGTACAGATCTCCTTAAAGGGCGAATTTAGTGAAGAAAATTTTAAGGATTTTTCGGTTTTAAATTATAAGAAATGTGGAAGTGTTGCTACGTTAATTATTCGAGGAACAAGAGAAGAAACAGAAAAAAAGTTCAAAGACATGAAACCGATTATTCTAGATTATATTCCCATTACTTTAGAAGAATTATTTATTTATGAAATGGAGAGTGTAGGGTATGTTTTTAATGAAATTATTTAATCGAAATTATTTTGCGCAAAATATAAAGAAATCGGCTCCTACACTTGCTCTTTTCTTAGGTGTTTTTCCGTTTCTAAATGTCGTTATATTTCTTCTTTTAGCGAATGCGAATCCAAGCGGTATAGTTGCAACATTGGATAGTTTATCTATATTGCTTTTAGTTGGCATGTATATCATTCCTGTCGTTTTAGCAACAGTTTTATATAGCTTTATGTTTAAAAGGAAAAGTATCGACTTTATAGGAAGTATGCCTATTAGCAAGAAAAGCATTTACATTACCAATACTCTAGGAGGTTTTTTCATTATTTTTTGTGTTCTTCTTATAACGATTATCCTCATGGGAATTGTGTCTTTATTTTTAAGCAATGTATACATGACATTTCCTTTACTAGTCGATTTATTCGTGGTTTTTCTAGTAGCTTACTTCTTTGTATATGCATCTGTTACTTTAGCATACTCCTTAACAGGAAATATGCTTACTGGATTAGTAGTTACACTGTTATTTCTTTTCTTTATTCCTTATGTCTGTTATTATAAGGATTCTTTAGTGCAATATACAGGTTCTATGTCTTATATTAAATGTACGAGTGAGGACTGTAAACCTCCTCACTATACTTGTGAGGAGTATTCTTATACATGTGTAAATCATAAAAAAGAGAATGAATACCAGTTCCACCTCTATTCAAATTATGAGAAGAAACAAAACCCACTGCCAGTTTTAACGATTTTTGGTATTTTCGGTATGCAACAAATAGGAACTTTTGTCACTTTTGATCTTCTCCAATTGGGTGTTACTTTCGCTATAACTATTCTTTACTTTTTAATCGGTTACTTTGTTTATAAAAAAAGAAAACTAGAAGTATGTGAAACTTCATTTTCTAATTTTTATGTGCACTTACTTGTAAAAGCCTTAACGATGTTGCCAATTTTTACTGTACTTTATGAAATCAATAATAGTGACTCAATTTATGTAAGCATTTTTCTTTTAATTCTATTATTTATTTACTATTTTGTATATGATTTAATCACAAGAAAACATATCGAACAAATAAAAAAAAGTATCGTTTCTTTCTTTGTAACAGTAGTTGTTTTGTTTGGATTTTGTTCTTTCTTTCACCATCTTCCTAAAAAAGAGGCTCCTGTTTTTGAAAGAGAAGAAATGTCAGAAATCGAAGTGTTTCTTTATAATGAAAACAAAGGGGAAATGGAAACCTATTACGTGAAAGAAAGAGGAACAATTGACAAACTACTTAAATATATGTTAAATGACAAAAAAGAACATGATTATAATATTGAAATTTCCTTCTCCGTTGGAAAAAGAGGATATAAAACAAACATACTTTTAGATAAGGAAGAATACCAAGATGTGCTTCAGTCCCTTCCAAATCAGAAAAAGGTAGAGGAAAAAAACATAGATAAAACGTATGCATTATCTATTTATGGCGATTTCATAAAGGATATGGAATGGTATAAAAAGGAAGTAAGTACTTTTATTAAAGAAAAAGGGGATATGCCTTCTACTTGTTATACAGATGCTATACTCGTATTCTATCAATATAAAAATCATCAAGTTCAGAAAATAGAAATTCCTGCTTGTGTTCGTACAGAAATTGAGAAAAAGGTTATGGAAGATAGTAATTGTTATTTTATTAAGTATTTGAAACAGTACTCCCATATTCCTTACTTTGAATTAATTACTGCTATAGAGGAAATCGAATATGGCGAAATGTCTTTCTTTAGTGATTATTTTCAGGAAGAAATAACAGACTTTTTTCTTAAACACATAGATAAAGAAGTTATATTGAATGACAATTTAATCAGTTTTTACCTTGGAAAGTATGATGGATCTAATTTACGGGTTTATTTGAATGCGAGAGATGAATTTCTTGATTTGATTCATACACTGAGAAAGCGTGCACAAGATATGGAAGAATACCAGATATACAAGAAAGATGTACGAGGTGAAACGATTGAATAATATAGTAAATTTAGATTATACAAGTCGCATCCCCATCTATGAACAGATTGTAAATCAAATTGAAAGGTATGTTGCTTTAGGAATATTAAAACCCGGGGAACAAATCGCATCCATCCGAGAAATGGCAATATGTCTTGGGATTAACCCAAATACAGTGAAAAAAGCTTATTCCATTTTGGACACAAAAAAAATTATTCAGATGTATTCTACAAAGGGAACGTTTATTGCAGATCATGTGGATTTAGTGGTGGAAGAGAAAATAAAAGAGTTAGAGAAACAAATAAGGGAATTGATGCAAGAATTAGAGGATTTAGGATATACGAAGGAAAAAATTAGGAAAGATTTATTTTAGAGGTGTTTATGAAGAGGGATAGAATAAAATTATTATTTTTTACACTCCTCCTCCTTTTATCAACCTTTTGTGTTTATGAATGGGCTAGGAGTTTACAATAAAGAAATTATGAAACATATTTTCTTTTTGCTTGCAAGGGAAAAAACAGAATCCATCTTTTATGGTATAATTTGATAAAATAGAAAGGAAAAAAATATGTTGTATTATAGTATTATTCTTTTCATTTTTAGTATTTTTCCTTTTTTTTGTCTATATAAAAAGAAGAGAATTTCTTATAGAATGTATGGACTTCTCCTTCTAGGGAAAATGCTTTTCTCCTTTTTTCTTGCATGGATTTGCTATTTTGATTGTATTCCTTTTTCCCATATAAAATTATATATTTATTCCTTTTTAATGTTTGATTGTCTTTCTTTGTGTTATTTTTTTCAAAAGAAAAAGAATTTATTTACATTTTTTCTTCATGTATTTACCATTCTTCTATTTCTTGAACTATTTCTTTTTAATTTTAGACATTTTGAATCTTTACATAATAAGGAAAGGGAACTTTCAAATTTTATAATTCAAGGGGAAGAAAATAATAATCTTTCTATTCCTATAGATTCACAAAAAGAAAAAACTTCTGTTACCTTAGAAATTCCCCACATTAATGAGAAAATTGAAAATTTATATATAGATGCCTATCTTGTGTCAAATCCTAGAAAAAAATTAGAAGTGACACTTCATGTTACAGATGAAGCCAATGCATATTATTATACACTTCCATTACGAGAACTCATTCCTACTGTGGAAGAAAGTAAATATATGCGGTTACATACGAGTGGAAAAACAGAAAAAATAAAGATTTCTTTTTCAATGAATCGTGCAAAAAAGGGTGATTCTCTTCATGTGAATACAATTACCATAAATAAGATAGTCCCTCTACGCTTATGGTTTGTAAGACCTTTATGTATAGCTTTGTTTATTACTGTTCTTCGTTTCCTTTGGCCAACATCTCGTTTTTGGAATATCCAGTTAAACTTTAAAGATAAGAAACAGAAATGGGTACTTTATGGAGTTTTAGGTTTAGAAATGATTTATTTAACAGGAACCGTTTTTTTAAATCCTGTATGGTTAGACAATAAGAAACAAAATGCCCAAGTGGAGTATCATAAATTGGCAATGGCTCTTAAGAAAGGTCACTTTTATTTGGATGATGTTGTTCCTAAACAGCTAAAAGAGATGAAAAATCCGTATGATATTACAGCAAGAAGAAGAGTATTTACAACGCCTGATACAATCTATTTATGGGATTATGCGTATTATGATTCTAAGTATTATGTATACTTTGGGATTGTCCCTGCTCTTCTTGTTTATGTACCAGCGAGTTATTTATGTGGTGATTTTGGCTTTCCTAATTTTATTTACATTTATATTACGGGAATATTTTTGGTTTTTGCTTCTTATTTTCTGTTAAAGGAAATTTGTGTACGTTATTTTAAACAAATTCCGTTTCTAGTCTTTATTTTATTATGGTTATTTAGTATCAATGCAAGTCAGCTTCCTTATATGATGCACCGCCCAACATTCTATTCCATACCGCTTATTACCGCTTTATTTTTTACAATACTAGGTTTATTTTTATGGTTTTCTAGTACAAGAGCGGGTAAGCTAAATAAAAAGCGCATGGTGTTAGGATCTTTATGTATGGCATTAGTTGCTGGCTGTAGACCACAGTTTTTACTAGGTAGTTTTTTCTGTTTTCCTATTTTTTATTATTCCTATCGTCGTAATCAGATTTTAACAAAAAGGAGTTGGAAAGAAACGATTTTATTTTGTATTCCTTATATTGTTGTAGCTATCTTTTTAATGTATTATAATTATGCCCGATTTAGTTCTGTCTTTGATTTTGGAGCGAATTATAATTTGACAACTAATGATATGACAAAAAGAGGATTTGTTTTAGAACGAATTCCTTTAGGCATTTATACTTATTTATTTGAACCACTAAATACAACTTTACAATTTCCATTTATGGAACCAAGTGTCATAAAAACTTCTTATTTAGGGAGAACTATTACAGAGAAATTTTTAGGAGGTGCCATTCGTGTACATCTACTACTTATTTTAAGTTTATTTGTATTCTGGTTTCGAAAATATTTTAAAGAGAAAATGTTATATATTACTGCATGTTTGGGAACGATTTTTGCTTTTTTCATTATTATTATGGATACAGAAATGGCAGGAATCTTACCACGATATTTAGCAGATTTTATATGGTTACTTTTAATAAGTACTACCTTGATTCTTCTTTCAATCTATAGTACGATAAAAGAGGAAAATTTGAAATATATATGGAGAGCATTTCTCGGTTTTGCAACTATATTTACACTAGTTTATAGTTTCTTTTTATCATTTGTTGATATTACTTATTCTCTATGTAATACTAGACCATATTTATTTTATAAAATATATCATTTCTTTATGTTTTTTATGTAGGAGGAGAGTTATGGATAAAATAGCAGTATTAATTCCTTGTTATAATGAGGCAAAGACAATTGAAAAGGTTGTTAACGATTACCAAAAAGTACTACCAGAAGCGACTATTTATGTTTATGACAATAATTCAAAAGATCATACGGATGAGTTTGCGAAAAAGGCAGGAGCCATTGTGCATTACGAATATCGCCAAGGAAAAGGAAATGTGATTCGTACCATGTTTCGTGAAATTGATGCAGAGTGTTATTTGATGATCGATGGGGATGATACATATCCTTCTGAATCGGCACGTATGATGTGTGAACTTGTTTTAAAAAAGAGGGCGGATATGGTAGTAGGGGATAGGCTTTCTTCCACCTATTTTAAAGAAAATAAAAGAGCTTTTCACAATTTTGGCAATCGAATTGTAAGGGGACTTATCAATATTTTATTTAAAAATGATATAAAAGATATTATGACTGGATACCGAGCTTTTAGTTATACTTTTGTAAAAAGTTTTCCTATTTTATCTAAAGGATTTGAAATTGAAACGGAGATGACGATTCATGCTGTAGATAAAAATTTCAAAATTGTAGAAGTTCCAGTTATGTATCGTGATCGTCCAGAGGGAAGTGTTTCTAAGTTAAATACATATAGAGATGGAATCAAGGTATTAAAGACAATTGCCTCTTTATTTAAAGAATATAAACCTCTTCTTTTCTTTTCTATTTTTGCTCTTTTCTTTTTCCTTTTATCACTCCTTTTAGGAAT
>CATOJL010000078.1 GCA_951800155.1 uncultured Bacilli bacterium
ATATCATCTTCATCAATAAAATCTTTTTTATCCATAAATTCCTTACATATCTTTTCATACTGTTTTTCAGTATTAGGAATAAAATTAAGAAGTTCTCCCTCATATGGATCTCTAAAATAAATGTATATTGTACTTCTATCTGGAGAAATACATCCACCTTCTATTACACTTAATATCCAACCGTCTTTCTCTAATTTTTCTCCATAAGTTCTACATATTTTCCTATACTCTTCTAACGTCATTCTATGATTATACAACTCTCTTCGTTCTTTTAAACAAGTTACTTTTCTTTTCATATGTTTTCCTTTCTTTTTAATAAAATATGTGCATGAGGATATCTAATACCATCATTTGTTAATTGTTCACCATGAACTACTCCAACACAAATATCAAAGTTTTTATTTTGTTTTACTATTTCATTTGCTATACTTTGTAGAAACATTGCTAGTTCATAAGTAGGATTCTTAAAAATTTCATTGACCTCTTCATTTATAAATTCAATATTTTGACAAATATATAAAGTATTAGAAGTAAGAAAATTATTCCATCCTTTAAAAACCTTTTCTCTCTCTTCTTTGCAACTACCGAAAATTTTAAAAACTTTTTTATTCATTGGTTCATAAAAAATAAAGTTTTTCGACATATCACTTTTTATATAATCTGCTCCTACTTTACTTTGCATTAAATATCTAGTAAAACCATTAAATGGAGTAGTTATTTGTATTGCTTCTGGAAACTCTATACTGCTATTAAGCACATCAATATTTATCATTTATGTTTCTCCTTTCCTCAAAATAAAAAGAGCTTTTCAGCCCTATAAATTGTAATTTTAGTGAATAGTAACTTAATTTTCTTTTTTATTAAACATATGGCGTACTTTATCTATTCGATTATTTGGTCTACGTGATTGAATAACTGGTTCACAAGTAGCAATTTGATAATCTTTTAATTCTGTCAAAAAAACTGCTTGCCCATTTGTATATAGAGTTAAAGTATTACGATATTCATTAATACAACGTACAGGAATATGTCCTGTAAAAATAACTTCATCATTTTTTGATTGACTTGTTTCAATTATTGCACAATGTTTTTGTGCATCTTTATATGCACGAGAAAAGTATCCCTCTGGTGTAAAAAGTATAAACGAAAGATATGGCTCTAATAATTGCGTTCCCGCTTTTTTCAATGTTTGTTCAAGTACAATTGGGGCAAGAAAGCGAAAATCCGAGGGAGTACTAACAGGGCTATAATAAACACCATATTCAAAACATATTTTACAATCTGTCACTTTCCAACCATACAATCCTTGCTCCAGTCCATAATTAATACCTTCTCTTACTGCATTTTGAAAACTTTGATTTAAATAACCGAGTGAAACTTTGCTTTCGTACTGTATTCCAGTGCCAATTGGAAGTGGAGTTATTGATAATCCAATTGATGCCCAAAATGGATTTGGTGGTACTTCAATATGAATAGTATAATCTGCCTTTTGTAATGGCTTTTCCAAATAAATTACGGTTGGATCTTCGATTCTTATGTTTATGTGATATTTTTCAATCAACAGAGAACAGATAACTTCTAACTGCACTGTTCCTAAAAAAGAAATGATGATTTCATGTGTTATCGTATCAACATAATAACGTAAAAGAGGATCAGTATCTGCAATTTCTGTAAGAGCATCCAATAATTTTTCTCTCTCTTCTATTTTTATCGGTTCAATTCTTGTTCGTAGTATTGGTACAGTCTTGTCATTCCATACATTGCATGGCAAAATCTTTTCATTTCCTATAATATCGTTCAATCTTAATGTATTGTTAGGTATAATAAAAATATCTCCAGAACAAACTATTTTTGTCTGTATCATTTCCCCATTTGAAGGAATATATATTTCTGTAAGTTTCATTTTCTTTTTTTCTGGCAACATAATTGTATCTCGTAAGTGTAATGTTCCACTATAAAGACGCAAATAAACTAATCTTTGCTTATGGTCTGTATATTCAATTTTAAAAACTCTTCCACATAGTTCTGAATCATTCTCATTCATTTCAGAACAAAAAAGATTTGAAATAGCTTCGATAAGTTGTTGAGTCCCTATATTATTTCTAGCACTTCCATGGTATATAGGAAACAACGAACCTTTTTTAACACACCTATATTCTTCATACATTAATTCTTGTATAGTCAATTTTTCTCCTACAATATATTTTTCTAAAAGTTTATCATTTTTGGAAATTACAGGATCCCAATCATCTAAATCAATGATATTTTTAATTGATATTTCTGGAGTTAATGTTACATTTTGCATAACAATAATATCATTTGAAAGTTTTTCTTTGATATTTTGATAAATATTATTTAAGTTAATTCCATCCTGATCTATTTTATTTATAAAAATAATTGTTGGTATATTCATTTTTTGAAGTGCATGGAATAGTATTCGGGTTTGTGCTTGTACACCATCTTTAGCAGAAATTACTAAAATTGCTCCATCAAGAACAGATAAGGAACGATACACTTCTGTTATAAAATCTGTATGTCCAGGAGTATCTACAATATTGATTTTGTAGTCATTCCAATTAAAAGAAGTAACTGCTGCCTGAATTGTGATTCCACGCTGACGTTCTAAAAACATAGTATCTGTCCTTGTTGTTCCCTTATCTACACTGCCTAATTCTAAAATTGCTCCACTTGTATAAAGCAGACTTTCCGTTAAGGTCGTCTTTCCTGCATCTACATGAGCAAGAATACCAATGTTGATTATTTTCATGGAATTTCCCTCCCTACAAATTTATCTTTTAACTTAAAATCAATATTTGCTAATTTTGTTCTTTTAAACTATTCTCAAAATCAATTATCCACTTTTCTAATGTTTCTACTAATGCTAATTGTTGTTTGAACATTTGTTTTCCAACATTAGGAATATGTTGTCTATGAGAACGTCTTTCATTTAGTAATTCTTTTAATTCTAATATCTTTGATTTTATATTAGAAACAAGAATCTGTTTTTGTTCATCATCTACTAAATCTAAATTCGTGATAATAACATTAAAATCCAAATATAGACTAACATCAGAATTTGAAATATCATTCATAAGTTTATTAAAATAATCATTACCTTTGTTAGTAATAGTATATATTGCTTTATCTGGCATATTTCCCTCTTTCTCTTTATGGCTAACAATATATTCTTTTGATTCTAATTGTAATACTTTCTTATAAATAGACTGTTCACTAATTTTTACCCATCTTGGTATATTACGATATTCTATATTTTTTTTAATATCATAAGCACTTTGTGATTTTTGTTTAATAAGTCCTAATAATACCAAATCTATATTTGACATAATCTCTACTCCTTACTTAATATAATCTGTAACGCCAAGTCTATTTCCAAATGGATCTTCAAACTCGACTGCATTACCAGTTCCAATTTTAAAAGGCTCACTCAAAAATTTTATATCATTATTCAACATTTCTTTATAGAAGATTGCAACATCTTCTACTTCAAACCATATTGTAGGCTTTAAATTCTCAAATTTATTTTTGTCTTTTAAAATTATTGCAGGTTCTTCATTTCCAATATTATAAGCAACCATTCCCTTATCAGAGAAATCAAATTTCTTTTTTAACCCCAATATTTCCTCATAGTATCTTTTTGCTTCTTCCATATTATCTACAGGAAGAAAATAATTGTCATAATTTTTCATATATTTAATGTCCTCCTTTCTACTATAAACTACACTACTATATTTTATAGTAGTTATCGTTAAAAGTCAATATATAATAAAAAAATAGATTAGTTGCACTGAACTAATTTATTTGTATAACTGCCTGTCGTACAAAAAAGACTGTCATTACTGACAATCTTTTTGGTAAATTACTATTTGTTGTTTAGATAATTATAACACTTTTAGAACATCTAATCTATTACACTTGGTAACTTTTATAGAATTCATTTACTTTTTGTTTTTCTTTTTGTGATACAGATTCTACATCTTCACCATTTACTTTTTCTTGCTCATGGTTATACTTATCATATAATTGATATTCCTTATCATCAATTAGATATACTAAAGCACGATTATCATAACTTATCCAACAAACAGATTCTTTTGGAACATAAATATATAATTCTGAATAAGGAATCCTTATACAATACTCTTTTGAAGTAGATCGTTTATCATCAATCATATTTTTACTAATAGAAATACTCTTAATAAATCCTTTCTCATTTTCTAAAGAGATGCTTTTTATCTTTTCTAATTCATTTGCCTTATTCTTCATATAAGATAAATAAGCGTACTGTCTATTAGTTTCAGCCTTCATTTGATTGGAAGAAGACAATATTTGTTTCACTTCTTCAGTAGATGTTACATTTAATTCTTCCTTTATTTCTAAAAACGCTTTTACTTCATTGCTAGGCTCTACATTTTCCCCTACAATATCTTTTTGCTCCATATAACTTTCATAATAATCTAAATATTGAAGATAAAGTCTACATAGCGGAACACGAACTTGCAATGTTTCATTTTTAGATAACTGTTTTTGATAAATTTCTTCCTTTTTAGAAATATCTTCTTTAATTTGTAAAAGTTGATTTTGAAGATCATTATAATTATAAATCTGATATTCATTTAAAAAATTAATTGTATCCACTAATTTGTTGTAACGTTTAACTTCCAAATATCTTGAATTGTAATACTTGGGGTAAACTCCAGCTACATCTAAACTCTTCATACTATATAAAACAGAATGTTTAGAATTAATTGCTAACTGATTGTATAAGTTTAAAATTTCACTATCTTCATTATTAAGTTTATATTGTTCAAAGGTAAAAATAGTTTGATTTTTTCTTTTACTAAAAAAGAAGTCCTTTAAGGCTTTCTCATTATATTGTTCTCCTAATACTTTCAGTGTTACAAAACGTTCTTTACCATATGGACGAACACGTACATTTTTGCCGCTCTTTATTTGATAACCTTCTAATGCTAAATTTTCAAGTAACTCATCAAAAGAGAAACATTTTTCTTTTAATAGTTCTAGCATTTCTATAATCTGACTTCTCCATGATGCGTTTGCTAAATTATAAAGATATTTGTTTTTGTGATATCTTCCAATAGCAGGAGCATCTTCTATTATTTTTAATCCATGTTCTAACGCTAATTTATCACTAGCATCCCTAAGTCCATATAACCCTTGAACAGGATTTGCTAGACGGTCTTCTAATTTTCTACCTGACATATCGACTGAGTTAATTACAAAGTGATTGTGAATGTGTGCTTGGTCTGTGTGGGTGCTTACAACACATTGAAAGTTCGGATATAATCTTTTTACTAACTCGACACCAATTTGATGTGCTTCTTCTGGAGTAAGATTCTTTTCTTTAGGATCAAAACTTTGATAACCATGATAGCAAGTACGAGAATTATTATTTTCTTCAATATGAAATCTTTCATTGTTTCTTCTCATCTCATAATCAGCAAAATCTGAAGAACAATTTATACCAGATACTAATATTCCACCTTCAGTCTTTTTTGGATTCTTAATATAATCAATACAATCACTTCTCCCTTGTGTACCATGCACATGCCATCTAGCTGTTGTGGGCATTAAATTCCTCTTTAGAAGTTCTTGACTTAGGTGGAATAATAGCAAGTATAAAATCTTGATTATTCTCTAAAGCAAATTTATTAGCTTCTTCTGGATACTCAAAATGAGATGCAATTCCTACTGTAATATATTTATCATAGTTAGCAAAAGTAATTAGCATCTTTTTTTGCATAGCTATATCACGATATTTATTAATTAGATTATAAGTAGATGGATTATATATATCATCCGTAAATATATTAGTAGTATAAATTGGTAAATTTACCAAAAATCCGCTCTGGTAATTGGAGTGTCTTAAATCAGATGGACGAATAATACAATTACTAAATTTTAAAATTCCTTTTATAAAATTTTCATCTACAATATATTTATCTATCATTGATAATCTATTTTGAATCTTATGAATAGAATTAACAGATAAAGATGAGATAACAAGGTGAGATAATGATTCTATCATGTCCATAATTTGTTGATTTTGGAGTTTTATTTTATCCACATCTTCTGTTGATAAAGTTATTTTCATACAAATGCTTTTTTGTTCATTAATCATTTCTCGAATCTTTGTTAAAAATTCACTTACTTTCTCACAAACTTCAAATTTCCCATTTAACTCTTCAACATAGATATTTTCATAAATACACGCTGCTCTTATATATTCAGCAAGGCAATCACCAAAACCATATTTAATTGCCTTCTCAGTAATGATTCTTCTTTCTTCTTCATTTAACATTACGTTAATTTTTTCTCTTCTTAATTTAGAATCAGACATTAGTTAATATCTCCCTTTTCTTTTTTTGAAGTTCTAATTTATATAATTCTAAATCCATTAAATAATCATTACGAAAATAATTTTCATTTAACCATTTTACTCCAGAAGAAGAAACATATGTTTTTTTATTTTTAACATATTTTAAAGAAGCATCATAATACTTACACATTCTACTAACACCAGACCATATTGTTTTTTGTCCTTTAGAAAAAAAAGAACATAACTCTTTAATAG
>CATOJL010000079.1 GCA_951800155.1 uncultured Bacilli bacterium
ATATTAGGCGATAGATTTAATTAAGATGCTTTTGCATCTGGGTTTAAGCATATATACGTTGTGTATGTGCTTTTTCTAATGTACGACAGGCATGTCGTTTAACTAATCGGTGAAAGTCCGTAGTGGAGGTATATATCGCCAACCACATAGAGAAGCACAAGCTATCCATCGTGAGGTGGAAGTAAAGGAAGTGTGTATCAAAATCTTGGCTCGATGAACAAAAACTTAATACCAAGGCTGTATAAGAGGGTAAGACTACATAACAAGCCAAAGCCCAAAAGATATACGTAACCTTATGCAGTAAATTAAGCGAGTAAAAGAGGAAAGTTAAACGACTTATCCTGTGAGGTCTTGTGGACACTAGAAATAGTGGTCGAAAAAGGTTTATCACAAGAAGTCAGCAGAGGTCATAGTAGAAAAGTATTTTTTTTCGAAGGACTGAACAATTTGTAGTGTTTTCACTACCATAAATTTAGTGATAGATAAAAGTTAGAATGTGTTAATGAGGAGAGTATAGGCGTATCCTAGAGGGTTACTCAAAATCAATGATTTATCTATCTACGGAAAGGAAAGAGGAAACAGAATATGGAACTTTTAGAGAAAATCTTAGCCAAAGAAAACTTAAACAAGGCATACAAGAAAGTATATCAAAACAAAGGAGTGGCAGGAGTAGACGGAATAACAGAAGAAGAAATAGCAGAATACATCAAAGAAAACAAAGACAAAATAACAAAAAAAATAAGGAAAAGACAATATAAGCCACAACCAGTTAAAAGAGTTCAAATACCAAAAGAAAATGGACAGAAAAGAAATCTAGGAATACCAACAGTAATGGACAGGATAATACAACAAGCAATAGTACAAGAATTGACACCAATATTTGAAGAACAGTTTCACAATAACAGCTATGGCTTCAGACCAAGAAGAAGCTGTGAACAAGCAGTAATAAAAGTATTAGAATATCTAAACGACGGCTATGACTGGATAGTAGACATCGACTTAGAGAAATTCTTTGACACAGTAAACCAAGACAAATTAATCACAATAATAGGAAGAACAATAAAAGATGGAGATGTAGTGTCATTAATAAGAAAATATCTAAGTGCAGGAGTAATGGTAAATGGAGTTGTAATAGAAACAAAAGTAGGAACACCACAAGGAGGAAATCTGAGCCCATTACTAAGCAATATAATGTTAAACGAACTAGACAAAGAACTTGAAGCAAGAGGATTAAATTTTGTAAGATATGCAGACGATTGTATAATACTTGTTAAAAGTGAAAAAGCAGCGAACCGAGTTCTAACATCAATAACCAAATACATTGAGAAGAAACTAGGGTTAAAAGTAAATGCAGAGAAAAGCAAAGTAACAAGACCAACACAAACAAAATACCTAAGTTTTAGTTTTTGGGCAACAAAAGGAGGAAAGTGGAAACCGAAACCACACCTAAAAGCATATCAAAAGTTAATAAGGAAACTAAAACAACTTACAAAAAGAAGTTGGAGCATAAGTTTAGATATTAGAATAAAGAAAATAAATTATCTAGTTAGAGGTTGGGTAAACTACTTTAGGATAGCAAATATGAAGGGAAGAATAACAGAGATTGATGAACACCTAAGAACACGAATAAGAGCAATAATCTGGAAACAATGGAAAGTACCAGGAAGAAAAGAAGAAGCACTAAAACAGCTTGGAGTAAAAGCAGATATTGCATACGGATTAGCGAATACAAGAAAAGGTTATCAATTAGTATGTAAGACAGACTGGATGAAATTTGCTATTAATATAGAAAAGCTAAGAAAAAGAGGTCTAGTATTTTTACTAGACCAATATACAAAAGTACATATTGAGTGTACAAATTGAACCGCCGTATGCCCGAACGGCACGTATGGTGGTGTGAGAGGGAATAAATAAAATAATTATTTATTCTCTACTCGATTGTTTTTTAAAAGAGGCTAATTTCCATGGGTGTGTCATTGGTGGAATATACTTTTTCTTTTCCTTTTTAGGCTCTGGAATTGCGTCAAATTCTTCTGAATATTTTTTATGAGATTGTAGCTTCCTTAATTCATATACTTTTTCGTCAATGGTTACTAATAGTTCTCCGTTAAAGGCTTTGATTACAAGGCATTCTGTCTTTGGTTTGAAGCATTTTAATTGGTTATTTTCATATGGTTGATAATATTCATTTTTGAACTTTATACTATTACCATTATCAATCTTTCTTGGAGATAAAACAGCAAGTGTATAATTGATTTTCTCAGAGGTAGGAGATGTTTCATATACTGATTCGAATCTTTTGTAGTCTAAAGCGAATTTAGCATTAAATTTAGGTACAAATACATTAATTAAATATTCATTTGCTCCTTCAATAGTTGTAATATTATTTAATCTCAGTTCATTTATTAATCTGTCTTGAAAAGTTCCATTATCTCGTTCAACAAGACCTTTAGCTTGAGAAACACTTGTTGTGTCAATATCAACACCTAATTGCTTACAGGCATATCCAAATTGCGTTAGAACATCTTTATCAGACGTGCGTTTATCTTCGGTTAACCTATTGTAATTGAATACAGTTCTATTATCAGTTTTAAATAGACTTGGAATACCATAATTTACTAATATTTGATAAAACACATGATAATATCCATTCAATGTTTCTTGCCAATCAAAATATGCACCAACAATATGATTTGTAGCCTTATCAGTAGCTAAATGAAGACAAGATTTTACATCTCCAAACCATAAATGAGAAGAACCATCCATTTCTGTTACTTCACCGAAATATTTAGGCTTTTCTCCTCTAGGGTGAGAATCCTCTAAAGCAACTTCATGATTTACGATAATTTCAATCTCTTCTTCTGTTTTGTTTTTTAGTTTCTTTTCTTTTTGTAACTTTTCTTTAGCTAATCTTCTCTTTGTAGCTTTTCTAGCCTTAGGAGAACGAATACCATTTTTCATTAAAGTTGTGTAAACAAAAGTATATGAAACATTGATATTTTCTTCCTCAAGTAAATAATCATAAAAATGATTAAAATTAAACCCTTGATATTTATTACGATAAAGTAGTATAATTGTATCGGAGACTGATTTATCTAAGGTCTTAGCAGGTTTCTTTGAGCGGTTGCCATGCACAAACCCGAGATTTACCTTTCTCCTTATATATTTTTATCAAGCGATTTACTTGTCTAACAGTTAAGTCTAACTTGTGAGCTACTCTTTTTTTATTCCCTCCATGGTCAACTAATTCTTTAATTACCTCGTACTTATTTAATTCTTTCATTCTTAAATTCACCTTTCTCATTTCGTCACCTCTGTGACTTATTGTTTTCACTTTGGGACATTTTTAAAAGTTACTACTTAAGACATTATCATAAATTAATCATAAAACATCTCAAAAATGCAATAAAAAGTTGACATAATCAAAATAATATGTTATAATATATAAGGAAAAGTGTTCTTGAATAAAAAAGATTTATATAGAAAGAAGTGATATTTTTATGAATAATAATGACAAAAATAATGGGGTTAATAAAAGTGTAATCAACTGGTATCCAGGTCATATGGCTAAAACTAAACGACAGATTCAAGAAACATTAAACCTAATTGATATTGTTTTAGAGGTTATTGATGCACGTATTCCAAAGTCCTCTAAAATTATCGATATGCAAGATATTATCAAGAAAAAACCATGTATATTGATTATGACGAAATATGATTTGTGTGATAAGGAGGAAACGCAAAAGTGGATAGTCTACTATGAACAATTAGGATATAAAGTAGTAGCTTTAGATTTACTGAAAGATTCTCTTACTCCTATTTATCAAAAGATAAATGAAATGATGATCGATATTCATAAAAAACGTGAAAGTAAAGGTATGATAAAGAGAAAAGCAAGAATTTTGGTAGTGGGTATTCCAAATGTAGGGAAGTCAACCCTTATTAATAAATTTGTTGGTAGAAAAGTGGCAAGTATAGGAAATAAGCCAGGCATTACGAAAAATTTGAGTTGGATTCGAATAAATAAAGACCTAGAACTTTTAGATACACCGGGAATTTTGTGGCCTAAGTTTGAACAAAAAACGTCTTATAATCTAGCAGCACTTACAGCCATAAAAGAAGAGGTACTTCCCATCGATTCTGTTTGTATTTATCTTTTAGAAACACTTTATGCATATTATCCAAAATTATTAAAAGAAAGATATGGAATAGAAGTATGGGATGATGATGTTTGCGTTTTATTAGAGCAAATTGGATCAAAAAGGGGGTGCCTTGCGAAAGGTGGAGTCGTAGATTATGACAAAGTATATACGCTTTTATTGAAAGAGGTAAAAGAAGGAATATTAAAAAATATCACTTTAGATAAAATTTAATATTTATCTAGTAAGTAGACAAAGAACTTTGTAGTAAAAATAAGAAAAATGTTTTTTTAAAATATAAAATTCTTTTTGTTTTAAATGAATAAAGCCAATTAGGAATAAAATAATGTTCCATCTAGAACATTTTATGATAAAATAAAATTGTGATGGTTATGAATAAAAATATTTTGGCCCTTGCTTATTTGGGGGATAGCGTTTATGAAATCTATGTTCGATCTCATTTATTAGCGTGTGGAATACAAAAGGTAAATGATTTACAAAAAGAAGCTGTACACTATGTAAGTGCTTCTGCGCAAGATAGATTTTTAAAAAAGATGATAGATGCACAGTTCCTGTGTAAAGAAGAACTAGAAATAGTATATCGTGCAAGAAATCATAAGGTAAACCATAAACCTAAAAATGCTTCTATCATTGCCTATAAAAATGCTACGGGTTTAGAAGCATTAATAGGGGTTCTTTTTTTAGAAAAGAAAACGAAACGTTTAGATGAGATTATGAATTATATTATAAGAGGTGAATGAATGAAAAAGGTAGTTTTAGCTTTATTTTGTAGCTTGTTGCTTATTGGATGTGGAGGTAAAAAGGCAGAGTATAAAAATATAACAGCAAAAGAAGTTGTTGAGGAAATAGAAAAAAACGATTATTTTATTTTAGATGTTCGAAGTAGTCTTGAATTTCGAAATGGGCATTTAGAAGATGCAATAAATGTAGATTTAGAAGAATTAGATGAAAATATATTGGATTTAATTCCGAATAAAGAAAGAAAAATTCTCGTATATTGCCAAAGCGGAAACCGAAGTAAAATAGCAAGTGAACGCCTTATCTCATATGGATATACAAATGTATACAATATGATGGGTGGCATAGCTGCTTATCAAGAGGTGTCTAAGTGAATATATATGGGAAAAATGTTGTAAAGGATTATCTATTGAGTGGAGAAGCAATAAAGAAAATCTATATCACTCCAAATTTTAAAGAAAAAGAAATTTTAGATTTAATTAAAAAAAGAAACTGTCAGGTCGTATCTATCAAAAAAGAGCAAATGGATAGAATGGTTGATGGACTTCATCAAGGAATTGTGGCAGAAGTTAAAGAATTTCAATATACCGATTTACAGGCTATGATAAAAGAAAATGGTTTTTTAGTGATTTTAGATCATTTAGAAGATCCACATAATTTTGGTGCTATTATTCGAACTTGTGAAGCGGCTGGAGTAGATGGCATGATTATTCCTAAAGATAGAAGTGTTTGTGTAAATCCTACAGTAATGAAAGTGAGTACTGGAGCCATCACGAATGTAAAAATAGCTAGGGTGACAAATATTCAACACACCATAGAAGAATTAAAAAAAAGAGGTTATTGGATTATCGGAACAGATATGAAAGGGACAAGCTATAAGAAAATAGATTATACAGGAAGTATTGCGATTGTGATTGGAAATGAAGGATATGGCATGCGTCCTCTTGTTTCAAAATCTTGTGATTTTATTGCAACGATTCCTATGAAGGGGCAGACAAACAGTTTAAATGCTTCTGTTGCCACGGGAATTGTCGTTTTTGAAGCAAGTGTAGAAAGAGGCAAACATGGATTATAATGATCGTGAACTTTTAGATTTAATTGCAGAACATAACGAAGATGCCCTTCAAATAATGTATAAAAAGTACGAGCCTTACATTGCAAACCAAGCGAGAACATTTTATAGTTCCGCTCCCTATGTTGGTTTAGAAGTTAGTGATTTTAAACAAGAAGCAATGATTGCTTTAACAGAAGCAATGCAAAGTTATAATATGAATTTGGATGTTACTTTTTTTACCTATGCAACTACTTGCATTCAAAGAAGATTGATTTCCTCTTTAATTGGTGCGAAAAGGCAAAAACATAAAATTTTAAATGAATCTATTCCCTTAGAACAAAAAACAAATGATGGTGTAGCTATTTCATTAGATAACTTTTTAATAAATGATAGTATGAATCCTGAGAAAGTAGTTATGCATGCGGATTATACAGAACAACTTTTTAGAAATTTAAAAAACGAACTGACTGATTTTGAATATCAAGTTTTTGAGTTGAAATA
>CATOJL010000080.1 GCA_951800155.1 uncultured Bacilli bacterium
AGGTAAGGGAAATATTGGATTTGACAAATACAAAAAAAGGAATATAATATTTTTTATAAAAAAGAGGGGGGAAGAGTATGCATGTTATAGATGGAATGAATATGGAAGAGGTACCTTACTTCGATATTTTTGAATATATATCTAAAATAGAATTAAATGCATCTGTTATGAGTCATGCTGAAGAAACGAGTCAGGATTTTGCTAATTATTTGCAATTGCTTTTTCAGTATGATGCATCCGTTATCACTTTATATTTGGCGGATAGTTTTCAAAGAGAAATGGTAAATTCCCAAATGATAGAAAATCATTATATTCATTTGCATTCTATCAAAGATGATTTCTTTTTTGAAGCATCGAATATATGTCATGAAGGAATTCATAAAATACACCGAATATGTACAACAGAAGATAGCAATAAGCAGAAAGAGTATAGAAATGTACCTGTTCGTGTAAGTAGAATGACACCCAAAGGTGAATTTATATTTTGGAAAGCACCCGATCCTGTATATGTTGAACCGTTTATGAATGATTTTCTTAAAGCGTATAAAGTAGTGAATTCTTCTATGCTATTTTCCGATCCGTTTTTAGTAAGTGCATTAATGCACTTACTATTTGTAAGAATACATCCTTACAATGATGGTAATGGTAGAACAGCTCGAGTAATACATAATCTTAAGTTTACAGAATCAATTAATAAACTTTATGGTAAGAATTTTAAACTCTCTCCATTAAACATTTCAGGAAGCATTTTAATAAATAAACCAACCTATGCCAATCGAATCAATGCGATTTATTTTGATTTAGTACATGATACAAATGATGCTATAAATCATTGGTTTGATTTTGTTTTAAATATGGCAGATGAACAAATTTATTATAATAAGAATCGTTTGCATCAATATAGAGATTTTCTTAAAGATTTAGAAAAACAAAGAGAAACATATACAGAAAAAAGATTTGTAAAAGTAGGGAAAATGTAAATAAGATTATAAGAGAAAGGAAATATTTGATAATGTTTCTTTTTTTTGCTATAATCTTTGTGGTGATAGCATGGCAAAATATGATGAGAGTTCTATAAAGATACTAGAGGGATTAGAGGCAGTAAGAAAGCGTCCGGGTATGTATATTGGTTCGACAGATAAAAGAGGACTTCACCACTTAGTATGGGAAATTGTTGATAACGCCATTGATGAAGTTATTAATGGCTTTGGAAAAAAGATAAAAATCGTGCTACACACAGATGGAAGTGTTTCTGTGGAAGATGAAGGACGTGGTGTTCCTGTTGGTATGCATGAAAGTGGTATGTCCACACCGGAAGTTATTTATACTGTTTTGCACGCAGGTGGTAAATTTGAAAGCGGTGGATATAAAGTATCGGGTGGTTTACATGGCGTTGGGGCATCTGTTGTAAATGCACTCAGTAAATGGTTAGAAGTCACTATAAAAAAAGATGGATATGCCTATTTTATTCGTTTTGAAAATGGGGGAAAAGTATCTATTCCTTTAAAGAAATTGGATAAGGTAGGGAAAACAGGAACGAAGGTACAGTTTTATCCCGATCAAACTATATTTCAAACAACGGACTTCTCTTATTCTACGATTTGTGAAAGAATGCAAGAAAGTGCTTTTTTAATCAAAAATTTAACGATAGAAGTGATTGATGAAAAAGAAAATCGAAGTGAAAGTTACCACTATGAAAATGGTTTAGAAGCTTTTGTTGCTTACTTAAATGAGGATAAGAAACTGCTTCATAAAATTGTTTCCTTTGAGGGAATAAAAGATGCGATTAAGGTGGATGTTGCTTTACAGTATACAGATAGTTATTCAGAAAGTATAACTTCTTTTGTAAATAATGTAAAAACAAATGATGGAGGGACACATGAAGTTGGATTCAAAACGGCTTTGACTCGAGTGTTTAATGAATATGCTAAGAACAATAACTATTTTAAGGGAAAAGATAAAAATTTTGAAGGAAACGATACGAGAGAAGGATTAACGGCTATTATATCAATTCAAATTCCTGAAAATTTATTACAATTTGAAGGACAAACTAAGGGAAAGTTGGGAACTCCTATTGCGCGTACAGTAGTGGATAGTATCGTTTATGAAAAATTAAAGTATTTTTTAGAGGAAAATAAAGAAAGTGCTACTAAAATAATTGACAAGATGATTAAAAGTAGAAATGTACGAGAAGCGGCTAGAAAGGCGAGGGATGAGGCACGTCTTGGAAAAGACAGAAATAAAAAAGAAGCGGCTTTATCTGGGAAATTAGCGCCTGCTCAAACAAAAAATCCTAAGAAGAATGAATTATTTTTAGTCGAAGGAGATAGTGCAGGTGGTTCGGCAAAAGGAGGAAGAGATCGTAAATTTCAGGCGATTTTACCTCTTCGTGGAAAGGTACTGAATACAGAGAAAGCACGAATGGAAGAAATTTTAAGGAATGAAGAGATTAATACACTGATTCATACCATAGGAGCTGGTGTTGGCTCTGATTTTCATGCCGAAGATTCCAATTATGATAAAGTAATTATTATGACCGATGCCGATGATGATGGGGCTCATATTCAAATTCTTTTAATTACATTCTTTTATCGTTATATGAAACCACTCATTGAAGCAGGGAAGCTTTATATTGCCCTTCCTCCTCTTTATAAGGTGGAATATGGGAAAAAACATTTTTATGCATGGACCGATGAAGAATTAGAGCGCATCAAAAAAGAAAATGGAGGAAAAGCTGGTTCTCAACAAAGATATAAAGGATTAGGAGAAATGAATGCTGAACAGTTATGGGAAACAACCATGAATCCAGATTCTAGAATGTTGATTCGAGTTACTATTGAGGATGGGAATATTGCAGAGAAAAGAGTAAGTGTTTTAATGGGAGATAAGGTAGATCCTAGAAAAGAGTGGATTGAACAGAATGTTGTTTTTACTCTAGAAGATAGTTACAAAATAGAGAAATAGGTGAGATATGGAGAACATAGTACAAAGAATTTTAGATACAACACTTGAAGAGATTATGGGGGATCGTTTCTCTAGATATGCAAAAGCGATTATTCAAGATAGGGCAATACCAGATGTGAGAGATGGCTTAAAACCTGTGCAAAGGCGTATTTTATTTGGAATGTATAAAGATCATAATACATATGATAAGCCTTACCGAAAAAGTGCGAAAACAGTGGGTTCCATTATGGGAAATTACCATCCACATGGGGATTCTTCCATTTATGATGCGATGGTAAGAATGAGCCAGTGGTGGAAGCAAAACACGCCTTATATTGATATGCAAGGAAATAATGGTTCTATGGATGGGGATACAGCGGCAGCTATGCGTTATACAGAAGCAAGACTTTCTAAAATTAGCAATGAGCTTTTAAAAGATATTGATAAAAATACCGTTATGTGGGCTCCTAACTTTGATGATACAGAATTAGAACCTACCGTTTTACCAGCAAAATTTCCAAATCTATTGGTCAATGGTTCAACAGGAATTTCGGCAGGTTATGCGACCAATATTCCTCCTCATAATTTAGGGGAAGTAATTGATGCTACCATTAAAAGAATCGATGCGCCAAATTGTAGACTAGAAACGATTTTAGATATTGTAAAGGGACCCGATTTTCCAACGGGGGGGATTGTAGAAGGAAAAAAAGGAATTATGGATGCTTTTTCTACTGGAAAAGGGAAAGTCATTATTCGTTCTACAATTGAATTTGTCAAAGAGAAAAACAGGGAACAAATTCTTGTTACGGAAATTCCCTTTGATGTCAATAAAGCGATGCTTGTTAAAAAAATTGATGATATTCGGATTGATAAAAAAATAGAAGGAATTTTAGAAGTAAGAGATGAATCGGATCGGGAAGGACTTCGAATTGCAATTGATTTAAAGATGGGAGCATCTAGAGAACTTGTTTTAAACTATTTACTAAAAAATACAAATTTACAGATTGCTTATACGTATAATATGGTAGCTATTGTAAATCGAAGACCAATGACCCTCGGGATTTTGCCCATCTTAGATGCTTATATAGCACATCAAAGAGAAGTCATTACGAAAAGGACCCAGTATGACTTAGAATATGCGCAGAATAGAATGCATATTGTAGAAGGATTAATCAAAGCACTTTCTATTTTAGATGCGGTTATAAAAACGATACGTTCAAGTAAAAATAAGAGTGATGCCAAAGTCAATTTAGTAAATGAGTTTGCATTTACAGAACGACAAGCAGAAGCCATTTTAATTTTACAACTTTATCGCCTTACAAATATGGATGTTGTAGAACTAGAACAAGAATTTAAACAGTTACAACTTGTTATTGCTGCTTTAAAGTCGATTTTAGAGAGCGAAGATAAGTTAAAAGAAGTTATGAAAGATGAGTTAAAAAAGGTTAAAAAAGAATATGCAATACCAAGAAAGACTGTCATAAAAGAAGAAATTACTGAAATCAAAATTGATAATACAGATTTAATTCCAAAAGAAAATGTGATTGTTACAGTAACAAAAGAAGGGTATATAAAAAGAGTTTCATTAAAAAGTTATGATGCATCCATTCCTGCTACTGTAAAAGAAGGGGACTATGTCCTCGGCAATTATAAAATGTTTACTATGGATACCTTGCTTTTGTTTACAGATTTAGGAAATTATATTTATTTACCTGTATATGAACTTCCTGAGTTAAAATGGAAGGATTTAGGAAAGCATGTGAGCAATTTAGTGAGTCTTCCATCTGAGGAATCCATTCTTTTTGCTTACCCAGTTCGTGATTTTCATACGAAAAAAGATGTAACTTTATTTACAAAAGAGGGAATGGTTAAACGGACTCTTTTAAATGAATTTAAAGTACAACGCTATTCAAAACCAATATCTTGTATGAAATTGAAAGAAAATGATAGAGTTGTATCGGTTTGTATCAGTGATTTTGATAAAGCATTCGTTGCAACAAAACACGGTTATGGCTTAACTTATAAAAAGGAAGAAATTCCAGTGACAGGAATGAAATCGAGTGGTGTAAAGGCAATTACATTAAAAGAAGATGAAGTAGTGAGTGGGGTATTATATAGTGATGCATTTGAATATGTAACAGTATTTACGGATAAAGCAACAGCAAAGCGAATGAAAGTAACGGAATTTGAGATCACTTCGAGAGCACGTAGAGGAGTTCAAATAGTAAGAGAGGTAAAAACCAATCCTTATTCTATTTTAAAAGTGATGATTTTAAGTTTTAAAGAAACGATAGGTATAAAAACAACAGGAGAAGAAAAAGTGTTAAAATTAACAGAAATTCCTATTTTAGATCGCTATGCATCTGGAAGCTCTTTCTCTAAATTTCCTTTAAAAGACGTTTATGAAGTTGTATCAGTCAAAGAAGTAGAAGAAGAAGTTCCTGTTTTGAAAGAAGATATTTCTTTAGATTCAATTGATGAAAAAATAATGTGTATTGATGATCTTTTAAAACGGATTGATGATTAATCTATGGAAGAAGAAAGAGAGCTCTCTTCTTTTTTGATGATTTTTTTCGTTTTTATAGATAATGTATTTCTGTATTCATATCTCTTACAAATTCAAAAAATAGGTATTCTATTCTTTAATATTTGTGAAAAGATCCTTTTAAAAGGTACATATTCCTCATTTTACAAAGAGAAAAAGATTGTTTAAAATGGGAATCAGTGAAAGAAATCACTTTAGAAAAGGAGAATGAAAATGAGTACAACTATAAGAAATCAAACATTGAAAGAAGGAGCAATTGTGCCTATTACCTTTGATTATGTATTTTGTAATATCTTTAATAATCCTGATAATATTATCGTATTAGAAAACTTTTTGTCATGCTATTTAGAAGTCCCATTAAGTAAGCTAAGAGGCCATGTGGAAATACTGAGTCGAAATCTGATTATAGAACATAAAAGGGAAGCGAATAAACAAATTGATCTATTAGTAGATATTGAAGGAGAAAAAGTAAATATTGAACTACAGAATAAGAAGTCGGAGGGAATTATCAACCGAAATGTGGTGTTCGCTAGTAAGATACATGCAAGACAACTCAAAATGAAAAGTGAAAAAGGAAAAAAAGAGAGTGAGAGTAAATATGCAGGGATAAAAAGAACGTTACAGATCAACTTAATGAGAGGGAAGGAAAAGAAAAAAGTAAAGGAGAGCTATTTTTTAACGAATGAAGAGGGAGAGATACTGACAAAAAAATTACAAATTGATCTAGTAAATATGGAAAAAGGGAAAGAACTTTGTTATACTAAAGAGGAAACAAAGTTAGCGAGATGGTGCAGGGTGATTCTAGCGACAACGAGAGAAGAATTTGAAGAAGCATTAGGAGAGGATTTAATGGAGAAAGAGGCCAAAGATTTACTAGAAGAAAAAGTAGAACAATATAGTCAAGATGAGG
>CATOJL010000081.1 GCA_951800155.1 uncultured Bacilli bacterium
ACTTTTTGTGACGAGAACTTTATCTCTAAAAGACCTACGTTATCCAATCACCTCAATCATAATAAAAAGAAGTGTAATATTCAATCACATTTTTGTAATTATTTATTACACTTTTATAGTACCAAAAGACCAAGATTTTGTACCTTAGTCTTAAATTTATATATAAATGCCAACAGATATTAACTTCTTTAAACTCACATACTTACATGCAATCACTCTATTTGAATACCTTAATACATCATCTTTTGTAATAATTAAGCGAGTTAAGAAGACTTCAATATCATTTCTTATTTCTGCCTCTCAAACTTGATTGCAGCTTGTACCACTGCCTTGTTTGGGGGGCAATATATAAATTCAACTTAAATGAAGAATTATTCTACATCAAAATTAATTATACCATACTTTAAGAAATAACAATACCTAACTTCCATAAAAAGAAATTAGGTAAATTGAATTAAGGCTTCGTAAGTTTCTTAAATACCAATCCCTCAAATTATAACATAAAAACCTAGTTATGACAACTAGGCTTTGAATGACTTAGAGCTTCTAAAGTTTTCTAAGCACTAATCAATATACTTATACCATATACTTAATATATGTGTCAATCATTTTTTATTTTGATTGGTTCGCCTTTATGGACGCTTGTGCTGCTGCAAGCCTTGCAATTGGAACTCTGTATGGTGAACAAGAAACATATGTAAGACCTACATTGTGGCAGAATTCAACAGAAATAGGATCTCCACCATGCTCTCCACAAATACCTAGTTTTAGATCAGGCCTTACTTGTTTTCCCTTCTCAGTAGCCATTTTTACCAAAGCTCCAACTCCTTCCATATCCACACGTGCAAATGGATCCTGTTCATAAATCTTATTTTGATAATAAGCATCTAGAAATTTTCCTGCATCATCTCTCGAAAAACCAAAAGTCAGTTGTGTTAAATCATTCGTTCCAAAAGAGAAGAAATCAGATTCTGAGGCTATTTCATCTGCAAGTAAACAAGCTCTTGGTATCTCTATCATTGTACCTATATGGTATTCCATCTTTGAACCTTTTTCTTGTTTTACCTTTTCAGCTTCTTCAATTACAATATCCTTGACAAATTTTAGTTCTCTTTTCTCGCCAGTAAGAGGAATCATAATCTCTGGAACAATCGTAAATCCCTCTTCTGCCTCTACTTCTATCGCTGCTTCTAATAAAGCTCTTGTTTGCATTCTGGCAATTTCTGGATAAGTAACAGCAAGTCTACAACCTCTATGTCCCATCATAGGATTAAATTCATGCAATTCATTGCATTTATTTTTTAATTGTTCTACACTTACTTGCATTTCATTTGCAATGGAAAGAATATCCGCTTCTTCTTTTGGTAAAAATTCATGCAATGGAGGATCAAGATAACGTACAGTCATAGGAAGTCCCTTTAATTCTTTATACATAGCTTTAAAATCGCTTTTTTGAAAAGGAATAAGTGCATCAAGCGCTTTTACACGATCCTTAACCGTTTCACTTAAAATCATCTTACGAATGGCAGGAATTCTCTCTTCATCAAAAAACATATGCTCTGTACGACAAAGCCCAACACCTTCTGCGCCTAATTCGATCGCTTTCTTTGTATCTCTTGGATTATCTGCATTTGTTCGAACACCTAATGTCCTTCTTTCATCTGCCCATTTCATGATTCTTCCAAAATTTCCTGATACAGTTGCTTCTTCTGTTTGAATATCTCCTTTATAAATTTTACCAGTTGAACCATCTAAAGAAATATAATCTCCTTCATAGAAAGTATATCCCCCTAACTCAAATTTCTTTTCTTCCTCATTTATTTTAATATCACCACAACCTGATACACAACAAGTTCCCATTCCACGAGCGACAACCGCTGCATGAGAGGTCATTCCTCCACGTACAGTTAAAATACCTTGACTCGCAATCATTCCTTCAATATCTTCTGGAGTAGTTTCTAAACGAACTAAGATGACACGATCTCCTTTTCCACCTGTTCCCAGTTTCTTTGCTTCTTCGGCTGTAAAAACAACATACCCTGCTGCTGCACCGGGAGATGCAGGAAGTGCACTACCAATCACTTCGCCATTTTTTAACGCTTCTAGATTAAAGGTAGGATGTAATAGTTGATCCAAAGATTTAGCATCAATACGCATAATGGCTTCTTCTTCTGTAATCATTCCCTCATCCACTAAATCACAAGCAATTTGAATCGCTGCATTTGCTGTACGTTTTCCACTTCTCGTTTGTAAAAAATATAATTTCCCCTCTTCAATTGTAAACTCCATATCTTGCATATCTCGATAATGATTTTCTAATTTGGTAGCTAATTCTATAAATTCTCTATAACATTCTGGTAAATCTTCTTCTAACTTTGTAATGGGTTGTGGTGTACGAACTCCGGCAACAACATCTTCTCCTTGCGCATTGATTAAATATTCTCCATAGATTCCTTTTTCGCCAGTAGAAGGATTTCTAGTAAATGCTACTCCAGTTCCAGAAGTTTCTCCACTATTTCCAAATACCATAGCTTGGACATTGACAGCTGTTCCCCAATCACCCGGAATATCATTCATTCTTCGATACACAATCGCTCTTGGATTATCCCATGAACGAAATACAGCCTTTACAGCTCCCATCAGTTGTTCTATAGGATCTTGTGGAAATTCTTCCCCTTGCATTTCCTCTTTATAAATTGCTTTAAAGCGAGTCACTAAATCTTTTAAATCTTCTACTGAAAGCTCTGTATCATAATGAATACCTTTCGCCTCTTTTACCTCATCGATGATTTTTTCGAAAAAGCTTTTTGGAACCTCCATAACAACATCTGCATACATTTGAATAAAACGACGATAAGAATCATACGCAAAACGTGGATTGTTTGTTTTCATAGCAAGGTATTCGACTACCTCATCATTTAAACCTAAATTTAAAATCGTATCCATCATTCCTGGCATAGAAGCTCTAGCTCCACTTCGAACAGATACTAAAAGGGGATCTTCTCTATCACCAAATTTTTTTCCTTGCAATTCTTCTAAATGTTTTAAGGCATCAAAAATTTGTGTTTTCACTTCTTCATTGATTTCTTTTCCATCCGTATAATAAGCTGTACATGCTTCTGTTGTAATCGTAAATCCATTTGGAACAGGTAAACCTAGATTAGCCATTTCTGCTAAATTAGCGCCTTTTCCTCCAAGTAAATCACGCATGCTTGCATTTCCTTCTTGAAATAAATATACATATTTCTTCATCTATATCCTCCTAATCTAACTAAGCTCATTATAACAGACAGTTCTTTCATATTCAATTCATTCTCGCAAAAAAGATAAAACTAGACATCCAATTGTCTAGTCTTTAAAAATCATTTCTTATGTGCTCTTGGATGTGAATGTAAATAAACACTTCTAAGGCGTTCATTCGAAATATGTGTATAAATTTGAGTAGTGGATAAATCAACATGTCCTAAAAGTTCTTGTACTGTTTTTAAATCTGCTCCATGATTTAACATATGCGTTGCAAAAGAATGCCTAAGTGTATGAGGACTCATATGAAAATCTGCACAACTTCGCTTTAATAAATTATCAATAAGTGCCCGAGCTCTTCTATCCTGTAATTGATGTCCAGAATCATTTAAAAATAAATAATCATTTCTTGTTTTTTCAAAATAGGGCCTAGATTCTTTTAAATATAATTTTAAAAGGTCGTCCAACTGTTTTCCAAAATAAACATATCTTTCTTTATTTCCTTTACCAAGAACTCTTACACTTTTTTCTGAAAACGATATATCTTTCACTTTTATAGAACATAATTCGCTAACACGTACTCCTGTAGAATACAGAAATTCTAAAAGAAGAGCTTCTCGCAATCCCTTTGGATTATCTAACTTAGGCATAGAAAGTAACGTTTCTACTTCTTTCTCATATAAAAACTTAGGTAATTTTTTATCTAATTTGGGATTGCTGATAAATAACATTGGGTTTTTACTGACAATCCCCTCTTTTAAAAGGTATTTATAAAAACTTCTAAGTGAACTAATATGACGAGCTATCGTTGCTTTTGAAAAATTTCTTTCATCTAAAAAGTTTAAATAATTCCGAATCAATTTATAATCAATTTCTTTATAAGCATGAATTTCTTCTCGCTTCAAAAAAGACAGAAAATTTTTTAAATCATTATCATAATTTAAAATAGTATGAGAAGAATATCCCTTTTGATTCTCTAGATAAGATAAAAAAGCATCCTTATCATTTTGAAACATGGATGCCTCTTTTTTCTAATTCTTCTTCTTTTGGTATATCATTTCCATACATTTGTGCTAGTTCACTCGGATATAAAATAGATTCTGGATCTTTTTCTATAACTTCTTCCTTTGGCTTTTCTATATGCATACAATCCGTTTGTGTAGATACTACATTTTTCTGCTTTTTGCCCTTCTGTTTATAGCGCAATGTCCTTAAAATAAAACGAACAGAATCATAGTAATAAGGAGAACTCTCCATGGCTTCTCCCCATTCATCAATCGCAACAACTTCTCTTTTTTGAATTGAACTTGCTTTTATAAAACGAATGATTCTTGAAGCATGCTCTGAAAATAAACGGTGATGCGATGGGTTATTTTGAACCTCTACTCTATCTTCTTTCTCCAGTTTTTGCATATCATAAACAATTCGTTGTAGACTAATCATTGTTTGCTCTCGATTCTCTGTCGTGATTCGTTTCTCTTTTTCTAAATCGGAAAGCACAGTTCTAAGTTTTTCTTCTAACTCATCATAAACCATTTGTGCTCTCGTAGAATGAATACGTTCATCAATTCGTTTTAAGCGATCACGTGACCGCTGTGCCTCCAACCGAAACTTATCTATATTGCAATATAGATTTCTCACCCTCTCAAAAACTTTTGTGTAAAGAATAGGATAACGTAAATAGCTACCATTAGGGAGCCTTTTAAATGTTCCATCCATATTATGTTCTAATATTGTCAATTGTCCACTATAACTTGGATCTGAAACAAGTGATCTAATTTTTTTTATATAATCCATATGAGAAGCAATATAAGATTCAATTAACTCCTTATTTTCTTCTCGTATTTCTTTTGGATCTGTATAATGATTTCGAATATATGTATCTAGTGCATAAGCAGGCATAGTCCTTAAAATAAGAGGAGCACAATTGTTTCCAATTAAGTAACATAAACTTCTTTTTTGTTCATAAGATTTATTTTCTTTGTTTTTCCACTTTTCTTGTTTTCTATTTTCCTCTAAAATTTTATGATTGCGATTTTGCAAGCATTTAATATTAAAGGAAATTGCCCTTCTAAATATGGGATAATATCTTAAAAAATCATTGATGGTAGTAGGAGTCTTTGGATTGGATATTTCTTTTCCAGCAAAAGATTTTTTTTCAAGTTGATTTGCTCCTGCTTGTGCAAACATATCATCCTCTTTTTGTAATAAGTCATGATATTTTTTAATTAAAGAATGAAATGTTGGATAATCTTTAAAATAATCATTTTTTACTAAAGTAAAACCCTCCTCTGATAAAACGCTATCCAAAAAGTCTTTAAAAAAAACACTAAATTCACTCGAATCAACCATTCGATTTCCTGTTCCATTTTCAATATACAAGGAATTTCCCCTTGCCATAGCACATTCACTTGCTTTAAAAATAATATCATTGTAAACGGTTTCAAAGGGAAGTGGATAGATAGTTCCATCTGTACCTACAATCTTTAAAGTAACATTTTTAGAAGAAATCCATCCATTTCTTACAGCAGCCTCTAAATAATTTTCTAAACTACTATAACTAGCTAATAGATAGTCTAACATCGCTAAATCAATTGTATCCTTTATTGTTCCAGATTGATTTCTTATCTGCATTTTCGTTTCTTTTCCCGTTTCATCATAAACAATAAGACTTGCAAGTATTCTCTTTTGATCCATCTTATCACCTTCCGCTAGCTTTCCATTATTTATAGTATACTATAATTTAAGAAAATAATAAAGGAAAAATGAAAAAGTTATGACTATTTTTGTTACAGTTCAGTCAAGGAAATCAAAAATAGGTAAGATTTAGCTTACCCTAAACAAGAATGGTATTACCCTCAAAAGCAGACTTTAATGCTTTTAGTACGTTAATACTGTTCTTTTTGTATGTATCTATACAACTTCTTATAGTTACATAACATTCTGCACCATTGATACTTCTAAATTTTCCAATTTTTTGTTTTATCTTTGTAGGCCTTTGTGCAACTTCTGCTAGATTGTTTGTTGATGGAACTTTGAAATCTTTTAAGAAGTATAAAATTTCATCTCTATCACCACGATACTTTTCATCCATATTTTTATTGTCATATTTCATTCTTCTGAATAAACAATATTCCTCATC
>CATOJL010000082.1 GCA_951800155.1 uncultured Bacilli bacterium
CCACAATTGATAAAAAAAGAAACTGTAGAGAGTATTTTAAATACTTGTAAAGAAATAAGCTAGGAAAAGAAAATTTTCTTTTTTTAATCAAAATTATAATTTTTGACTCACTTTCTCTGTTTTATAGAAAATATGTAGGATTTTAGTGTAATTGCTATTTTATAAAGAAAACAGTTTCCAAATAGATTAGAGTGGTATAAAAAATAAAGGAATGTTTAATATTTAAGTGGAAGTGGGCGAAGAATATTGGCATTTCCGCTTGAAGATTATAGTTATAGAATTGGGTAATGGAATGATCTAGGAATATACATAGAAACCCTTTTTTGTCTTCTTTACTAATTTTATTTAATTTGTTATAATAGGATAGCGATAAGAAGAAAGGAGGTATAGAATGAAAATAAAAATTACAGCTTTAGGTGGTTTGAATGAACGAGGAAAGAATATGTATGCAGTTCATGTTGAAAATGAAATCTACATATTAGATGCAGGATTAAAATATCCAGATGATAAAATGTTAGGAATAGATTATATTCTTCCTAATTTTGATTATTTAAAGGAAAATAGAAAAAAGATAAAAGGGATTTTCATTACTCATGGCCATGATGAACAGATGGGAGCCTTATCTGATATTCTTTCTGAAATTCCAGATATGCCCGTTTATGCAACTGCATTTACAATGAATATCATTCAAAATGAACTCAAAGAGGATCATGTGGAAGCAACCAATTTAACAGTGATAGAACCACATAAAATTATTAAGTTTAGAAAAGCAACCGTTTTTCCCATTTCCCTAACACATTCCATTCCGGGAACAGTTGGCTATGTGATTAATACAGCGGATGGATCGATTGTATATACAGGAAACTTTGTATTTGATCAAAAAATGTTAGGACCATATAAAACGGATATTGGAAAACTTGCTTATGTAGGAAAACAAGGGGTTCTTTGTTTAATGAGTGAGTCTATTTATGCAGAAAAAGAAGGATATACTTCTCCTAATAATCGTATATATGGAGAGGTAAGAGATGTATTAGAACAAAGTGATGGACGCATTTTATTTAATATTTTTGATAGCCAGTTTTATCGTTTACAAGAATTACTTTCAGAAATTAATAAGACAAATAGAAATATTGTTATTTTAGGAAAAAGACTGGAAAATACAATTAATGATGCTATTAAAAATTATTATCTTGATTTTGATGTTAAGAAAATGAAAGGCTTTAGAAGTTTAAATGATGATCGAACCGTTGTCCTTATTTCAGATGAACGAGAAAAACCATTTTCAAATATTACTCGTATTATTAAGGGATATGATAAATTTGTAACGATTAAAGAAGAGGATACAGTTGTTTTTGCATCTCCTGTTTATGAGGGCATGGAAAGACGAGCTACAAAAATCTATGATGAAATTGCTAAAATAGGTTCGAATTTAATTATATTTTCAAATAAAAAATATTTATCGAACCATGCATCTAGCGAAGATTTGATGATGATGATTAATTTGATGAATCCAAAATATTATTTTCCAGTCATTGGAGAATATCGTCATCAAGTGGAAAACAAGAAAGCAGCTTTAAAAGTAGGAATGAATGAGGAAAATATTCTTCTTCGTTTAAATGGACAAGTTACGTTTTTTGAAAATGGTGAGATAAAAGAAACTAGTGAAATTATAAAGACAGATGAAATATTAGTGGATGGAAAAAATACCAATGATGTAAATGAAGTCGTTGTAAAAGATAGAGAAATGTTGTCTGAAAATGGAATCGTTTTAGTGAGTACGACGATAGAAAAAGCATCAAAAAAGGTATTGGCTGGTCCAGAAATTATTACGAAGGGATTCATTTATGCGAAAGAGAATGTGGACATTTTAAAAGAAGCAGAGAAGTTGTCTTTAGCAGTGATTCAGGAAAATATTACAAAGAATCATGTAGATTTTACTAAAATTAAAACAGGTATTCGTGATAAGCTTGGAAAATTTCTATTTAAAGAAACGGAATGTAAGCCTATGATTTTAGTTGTTATTAGTGAGGTATAAAAGGGTTGAATCCCTTTTTTCTTTGTCTTAAAAATATCACACAAATTACATATAATCTTCACAATCGTATTCTATAATTAAATCATGAGAAGAGGTGATAGATGATAAAATAAAAAGTAAGATCAAAATAAAAAAAATGAATACACTCCTTACTATACTTTAATAAATACCTAAAAACTTATAATTAAAGTGAAAAAGTCCGTTATGGACTTTTTTTTCTTAAAGTATACATGTTATACTATACGATAAGTTTTGGAGGGAAAAATAGGGAAAAAATATTTAAAAATGATTTAGAAAGAACAATTTGTTTTATGCATTTCCTTTTTTCAAACAATATACAAAAAGCAAAAAAGAGGTTGTTATATCGTGTTTTGAAATGTATGTGAATAGGAGGAATTTAAAGCATGGATTTATAAAAAGAAAGAGAACGCATAACATTTATGAGTTAAGTTCAATTCATTAAGAAGAGTTACAGACATATGGACAAAAAAATTTATGAGTGATAACATGCTATCGACTTTTTTTGTTGTCATTTACAATTGGAGAAAAATAAACTATAATAAGATATATTGAGGTGATTCATTTTGAAAAAAGTAATGTTAACAGGGGACCGACCTACAGGTCGTCTTCATTTAGGACACTATGTAGGTTCTTTAAAAAGAAGGGTGGAACTTCAAAATTCCAATTCATTTGATGAAATGTATATTATGATTGCAGATAGTCAAGCAATTACGGACAATGCATATAATTTAGAGAAAGTTAGACAAAATATTATTGAAGTAGCCCTTGATTATTTGGCATGTGGTCTTGATCCAAATAAAGTGACTCTTTTTATACAATCACAAATTCCGGAATTAGCAGAACTTACATTTTATTATATGAACTTAGTGACATTAGCTCGGTTAGAGAGAAATCCAACCGTAAAAAATGAAATTAAACTTAGAGATTTTGAAACAAGCATTCCAGTGGGTTTTTTAACTTATCCAATTAGTCAAGCAGCCGATATTACAGCATTTAAAGCAAGTATTGTACCCGTTGGAGATGATCAATTGCCAATGCTTGAACAGGCACGTGAGATTGTTAGAAGTTTCAATCATACGTATGAGGAGGTATTAGTAGAGCCAGAAGCTTTGCTTCCTGATAATGCGATATGCTCTAGATTACCCGGTTTAGATGGAAAAGCAAAAATGAGTAAATCACTTGGAAACTGTATTTATTTAGCGGATACAGAAGAAGAAATCGAAAAAAAAGTGATGGCTATGTTTACAGATCCAAATCATTTAAGGGTAGAGGATCCTGGGTGTGTGGAAGATAATCCTGTATTTACTTATTTAGATGCTTTTTGTAGGGAAGAACATTTTGGAAAATACTTAAGTGAATATAAAAATTTAGATGAATTAAAGGAACATTATAAAAGGGGTGGATTGGGAGATGTAAAAATCAAACGTTTCTTAAACCAAGTTCTTCAAGAAGAGCTAAGGCCTATTCGTAAGAAAAGAGAAGAACTGAGTCAAAATATAAAAGAAGTTTATAAAATACTAGGGGAAGGAAGCAAAAAAGCAAGAAAAGTGGCTATGGAAACGATGCAAGAGGTAAAAAGAGCAATGAAAATTAATTATTTTGAGGATTTATCTTTTTTAGAAGAACAAACAAAAAAATATGAGGACAAATAGAAAGTATGAAAACAAATTATGATATAGAAATGCTTAAAATATTAGAAGAAAATAGGGGGAAAAGTATTTTACTTCATTCTTGTTGTGGTCCATGTAGTATTTATGTGATTCGAGAACTTTCCAATTATTTAAAAGTAACTGTTCTATATTATAATCCAAATATTGAACCCAAAGAGGAATATATAAAGAGAAAAAAGGAACAAATTCGATTAATTGAAGCATATAAAAAAACGATGGATGTTTCTTTTCTAGATTGTGATTATGAAAATGAAATCTATGAAGAAAAAATAAAAGGATTTGAACAGGAAAAAGAAGGCGGAGCAAGGTGTAATATCTGTTTTCGTTTACGATTATTAAAAACGGCTATTTTTGCTAAAAATGGCTATGATTTTTTTGGAACTACCTTAACAGTGAGTCCACATAAAAATGCTACTATAATCAATGCCATAGGTCTTTCTATAGAAAAAGAAATAGGTGTTCCTTTTTTAGTGAGTGATTTTAAAAAAAGAGAAGGATATAAAAAATCAATCTTGTATGCGAAGGAGTTTTCATTATATAGACAAGATTATTGTGGGTGTAGGTATGCAAATGAAAATATTTTAAAGAAAGAAGGACTATAATGGAAATTAGAGTACAAGGAACAGGAAAGGGAACTTTTGTACCTGATGAGGTCAATTTTACGATTTATTTTAAAACAAAAGGAAATTCTTATGAGGAAGTCTTACAAGAAGGTATCTATCATGTAGAGCGTTTTATAGAGGAAGTACTATATCAAAATGATTTAAAAAAGGAAGATATGAAAACAAGAAATTTTGTTATAAAAGAAGAACAAAAGTATAATGAAGAAACGAGGCAATATGAAAAGGATGGGTATTCTTTTCATCAAACAGCTTCTCTTGTTTTCGATTATAATAAAGAGATGATGGCGCATCTACTCGATTCTATTTCTAAATTAGAAAATCCACCAATGTGTAATATTCATTTTAGTATTAAGAATAAAGAAGCCTGTCGAAGAAATTTAATAGTAAAAGCTTATGAAGATGCTTCCAAACAGGCAGCAGCGATTGCATTAGCTTCTTTTAAAACATTGAAAAGTTGTCAAAAAGTTGATTTTACCCCTTTTACAACAGATTATATTTCACCTACGATGCTCACTTCTGATAATATGTATATGACAAAAGGAAATCATGATATGATACAAGCTATAGAAAATACATTTACTCCTGAGGATATTGTATTAACAGAAACCTTATATTGTTTATGGATTGCAGAATAAAATATAAATAAATTAAAGAGAGTAGTATGAAAACGACTTTTTGATAAGTCGTTTTACTTAATACTCGAATGGTTCGAGTAACAATCAAACGGATACAAATGGGAGAGAGTTTTGAAAAAGGTATCTATGTTTTTTAGCAACAATTGTTCATTTTTCTATAAATCAAATTGTGGATCAAATTTTAGAAAATACTTAACTTGTGGAAGGATCCTTATTGGTGTTAGCAATAAAAAAATGACACTCATTCTAGAATAAGTGCCTAACGAATTTAAATGAGGTAGACATTCAACTTAGCGAAATTGAATGTTCTTTTTTTTGTATGCAGATTTTCTTGACATATTCATAATGACAAAAAAAGAATTTTGACAAGGTCCCTATCTAAAGTTCGAATCGTTCAAACAGATTTTTTGTACCTATTTACAGCTGTTTTTTCTTGTGGCAAGTGATTAAAATATTATTAAAAGATTAGCTCATTTAAATCGACTGCAAATACTAATGATTTTTTAGTGATATAGATAAAAAATTTTTGAACAAGTATCGATATTTTAATACATTTTATTTTTGTATTCTTAAGAAAGTAGAAATTTATAATGTATTTATGTATTTTTGAACTGTAGGGGGAAGCTTGCCACTGGGAACTTCTAAAACGGAGTAGCATTTAAAAAAGTAAATACGCCAAGGCTTGATATCTTTTTTTATATCTATAATATGATTATTCTTATCTAGTAAAACAATATCTAAAGGAAAATAACAAAAGAAAGTATGGATAGAATGACAATGAGGAAAATAGTATCCTATTTCCTTTTTTTCTTTTAGAAACATCATCCCTAAAAATCGATCTTTAAATGAAACACATTTCTTAATAGTAAAATGCATGTTACCACCATTCCTATTATGAGTATAACACATAAAAACGTTTGACAAAAGAGGAAAAAGAGTATAAGATAGATATAGATATATGCTAGGAGGGTATGGAGATGAAAAAGATGAATCAAAGAGGGCAAGCATTAGTAGAATATTTATTGATTATTGCTGTAATTAGTGTTGTTGTAGTAAGTGTTGTAAAACTGCTTGGTGGTTATCTTCAAGATTCTATGACAAAATCTTCTTGTAATTTGATTGGTAAGACTTATGTTGAAGGAAGTAAACCTGGAGAAGGAACTTGTGTAGATTAAGAATTTTGTATCATTAAAATAGATTATTTTAATATTCCCTTTTTATAAAAAGAAAAATGGATTTATAGGAAAAGTAAGTGATGAAATGATCACTTTTTTTTTTTTTTTATA
>CATOJL010000083.1 GCA_951800155.1 uncultured Bacilli bacterium
TATATAAATATTTATAACCCTTGATTTTAAATGGTTTTAAGGCTTTAAAAATCGCAAAATTAGTATAAAATATCAAATATTCGTATAGTATTCGTAGCGTATATGTGCTATAATCGTATAAACAAGGTAGGCAATCCACATATACGAAAGGGGCATATGATATGGCTGATACAGTAAAGAGAAGTAAAACCAAATACAAGAACATATATTTCAATGAAAACACCAAGAAGTATGACGTAAAGTTCAATTTTAAAGAATATGACCCAAAGATTGAAAGAAATCGGTATCGGGCAAAATGGGTTTATAACCTCAATTCTATCACAGAAGCCAAGACGGAACTGGCAAAACTGCAGGCTGGCGGCATTGTTGAAGATAGCAAAGATATTACTCTTAAAGGCGTTTATGAGTTATGGCTTATTAAAGCCAAGAGCCAAGATTTTAGTCCAGTCACTATTAAGAACACTGAACGCAATATGGCTATGATATATCAGTTCCTACCTTCTGAAACAAAACTCAAAAACATAGATGAAACCGTTTATCAGAAGTTTTGTGCTGATATGAGAGAACATAATTATTCAGATGAAACTTTAAGATTGCTTAATTCTACATTTAGGAAAATGATAAATTTAGCATACAAAAAGAAATTGATAAAAGAGAATTTTCTTGATTATGCTGATAATATGAAAACCAAAAGAAAAGAAGATTATACAGTAATTACCAAAGAAGAATTTAATTTATTAGATAACTATTTCAAAAATAATGAATACTGGCGATTAGGTGAAAATAAATATCCAAAATTCAGATTGATGTTTAATGTTTTGTATTATACAGGTTTACGGATTGGGGAATGTCTGGCTTTAACCTATGCTGATTTTGAAGAATTTAGCTATTATAAAAAGACTGATGAAAAGCCTATTCGGATTGCACCAACAAGTGAAGCAACAGAAAAAGCACATCTACAAGGTATGAGAATAAATGTCAATAAAGCATATGTAAGTGCTATAAAACTTACAAAAGACCCAAAGAATTTAAAGAAAAGAACTATTCCTTTATCTCCTGCACCTGAACGCCTATTTATGCGTATAAAAGAAGAACATCTACTGAAAGATGGTTCATTAGATGATAAGATATTCAACTGGCAATATGGGTTATGTGATAAAACTATAAAAAAGGCTTGTAAAGACCTTGAACTGCCTTTATTTAGTTGCCATATGTTCAGGCATACATTTATATCAAACCTTATAAAAAGCAATGTGCCATTGAGTGTAATAGAAAAAGTTTCGGGTGATACACAAGAAATAATTCTCAAAAGATATAGCCATATGTTTGAAAGTGATGAAATAATTGTTCTTGAAGCAATGAAAAATTTATGATTTTTTGATAGAAATTCCAGCTTTTAAAAAGTTATTTTTCCAGTTTTTTAAAAAGCTGGAATTTTTATAGCCTTTTATATGCAAAAAAATAAAAATATGCAAAAAAATTATAATAAAATAAATGCAAAAAAGCCCGTAAAATCAAGGAAAACGCGGGCGCGGCAACTTGACTTCGCCGCGCCACGCGCACCGCCGTCAGGCGGTTAAGCCCCTTTCAAAAGCTGGAATTTTTACCTTGAAAGCTGGAATTTTGGGTTCAAAAGCTGGAATTTATACCCCCAAAAGCTGGAATTTTAGGTTCAAAAGCTGGAATTTTTTTGGCTGGTTATTCCAGCTTTTACTATAAAGAACTGAAAGGGGCGATAGAATTAACTTACGAACACTGGCGGATGAAGAAAGGCGATAGCCGTCTGAATACGTCTGTGTGAGAGGTGAGAAGTTCGGTAGAACTTCCACCCCTCTATGACCATACTGAATGTTTTTAACGAAGTTAAAAACAATTAACATTCCAATATTAAAATGATTTTATCATAAAGTTTTCATAATGTTGACTAAAAGATAAGCCTGTTATATAATTATTATATCAATCTCTTTTAGACATAAAAAAAGAACCGTTGGGGAACGGTTCGGGATTAAAACATCTACACAATATAAATTTTTAGTAATAATGTAAAAGGTTTTTACGTTTATTTCTTTATATTTATATTATACTATTTTTTAGTATTTGTCAAATGTTTTTATCTCCTTTATGAATTTTGAGATTGAAATAAAACAGTAAAGGAGAATTTTAAAAATGGCAAAAAAAAGAGAAAAGCCAAAAGAAACTGACAAGTTGACAACTTGTGTAATATATAATCATCTTTCAAATATGAGTGAAGATGAATTAGACAAAAGATTAAAAAAATTAAGGGACGATGGAAAGATAATAAGCTATTGCTATGTCTTACATAATAGGGATAAATATACATATGCCGACCAAGAAAAAGATAGCAAGTATATTGCTGGAACATTAAAAACCGCACACTGGCATATATGGCTTAAACTCCCACGAGATAAAGCAAGAATGAGAAAAGATATTGCAAAATGGCTTGATGTTGGCTGGACAATGGTTCAAGATTTAGAATATCAATTCGAGAACTCTATTGTATATGCTACTCACGCATTACATATTGAAAAAGCCCAATATAGCATTGATGAAGTTGTTTGTAGCGGTGATATAAATTATGCTGAATTGGTTCAAAAAAGAGTAAAAGAATATCAAGAAGCAACAAGGCAAAGTTTGTTATATCAACGCAAAATTGAGATAATGAATGACATAGAATGTGGTAAAATAAATAAATTTAATATGCACTTGATGATTACAAATGAAGAAGAATATCAACATAATAAAGCTATTAAGATTGCTATGGAAAGATATGAAAGACAATTACAACAAAGAACTGATAGAAATATGACCTGTATATATATTAATGGCGCTTCAAGGGCTTGTAAAACATCATTGGCAAAAAGAATATGTGAACATTTAAAACTCACTTATTGTGTTGCTGGCGCAAAAGACCCTCTGCAATATTATCAAGGACAACAGGCTTTAATCATTGATGATGTAAGTGTTGATACATTCAAGTGGAAAGAATTTTTAAATCTTACTGATAATGATACTGCCACTCCCGTTTCAAGTAGATTTAAGAATAAAATGCTATTTTGTGATTTATTAATCATTACTGCAAATTTAGAACCCTATCAATTAGTAAATCAAATATATCAAGAAGGCGAAGATAAAAATCAGTTTTTTAGAAGATTTAAACAATATTATAAAGTTGATTATTCATATATTACAGAGTATGAATTTGATGATAATATAAATATTATGAAGTATAAACAAGTCAATAAAATGACAAATTATGCTGTTCCAATTATGGCAAAAAAACAAGCTGAAAAAGAAGAAAAGAAACTTCATATTTGTCTTACTGATGTAATGAACCAATGGATAAAAGATGAAAATATTATCGTATTAGACACTGTAAAACACGAAGTAAAAGCAAAAAAGAAGAAAGAAAACAAATCCGTTGACCTTGTAAAAATGGCAAATAATTGTAATGATTTTGACTCTACTTTTGATAATTCCGATGATGATTTCTTTGGGTAAAATTGAAAATAAAACCTTCAAAAAAGGTTATGTGATATAAATAAGGCGAGAGCGTAGGCTTTCGCTTTTTTTGATATTTGGATACCTAAAACTTAAAAAGGCAATCGGGTTATTCTCACCAAAAAACGCAGTTTTTTGGTAGAATAAACCGAGATGCCTTGACAAAAAGAACATTTGTTTGATATAATATGATTACCTAGAAAATTAATGACTTATAAAACAGAAGCAAATTATGTGCTTTTTACATTCCAAGTTTTAAGCGTAGTAACCTTTGTGAATTGCTTTTTTGAATGTATGACCTTATAGAAAGTAATCTTTTTGAAATCTATTTGTAAGTAAAAACATAATAACATTAGGGAAATAAATAGACCTCAAGAAATCTGTTTCAATGGACACATAACATTGTAAATAAGTTTGTGGTATGCATTAGCTTTAACAAATAATCTAGGTAAAAAATTGAATATCGGAATTATTTATTAAGCTAATAAAGCAACTGCTCTATTAGCTTTTTTTATAGAAAAATTAGAAAGGTGGTTTTAAAAAATGGGATATAAAAATAAAAAAAGTCTGGTAAAACAAATAGAAGAAAATCTTACAAATAAATTAGCAATAGGTGAAAGCAAACACCAAGCAAAAAGAACTGAAGAAGGAATTAAAGGAAAAATTTATTCTTATAATACATTAAAAAATTATATGCAACACGCCAATTATTTTGCACAATATTGTAAAGAAAATCATAATTGTAAAACACTTGCACAATGTAGACCTTATGTTGATGAGTGGTTAAAATCAAGAGAAAATCTTTCAAGTTATACTTTAAAAATGGAAGCGTGTGCATTAGCAAAACTTTATGATTGTTCAACAACTGACTTTATAAAAACAAAATCAAGAAGTCGTTCTGATATAACAAGAAGTAGAAATGAAGTTGAAAATGATAAACATTTCAATGAAGAGAAACACAAAGATTTTGTTGAGTTCTGCAAGTCAACTGGTTTAAGAAGAGAAGAATTAAAATATCTGACTGGTGATAAATTGGTTTATAGAAATGGTGAACCTTATGTGATTGTTGATAAAGGCGCAAAAGGTGGAAGATATAGAGAAGCACCTATTAGGGGGAATGTTGAGTTAGTAGAAAAGAAAATGCAAGAAGCTGGCACAAATAAAGTATTTGAAAAAATACCTTCTCACGCTGATATACATAGTTACAGGGCTGATTATGCAACAGCTTATTATAAAGAAATTGCAAGAGATATTAAAGACATTCCTTATGACAAAATCAATAAAGGTTCTGGCTTTAAATATCAAAGTGAAGTTTATTGTTGTAGAAGCGATAAACAAGGAATTAAATACGATAAAGTAGCAATGAAACAAGTAACAGAAGCATTAGGACATTCAAGGATTGATGTTATTGCTGACCACTATTTACACATTTAAGGAGGTGTATAAAAATGATTAAGATAAAAGAAAGCCAAGGTGCTTTTAATAGCACAAACTATAAAGCTGTTAGAGAAGGTAGCGAAGATTTTACAGGCTATTATATAACAATAGAAGAACAAGACAAAGAAGCAAAAGAATATGATGATTTATTAGATGATTATAATGAATTGGTTGATGAATATGAAGCCATACAAAAAGAACTTGATGAAAAGAAAAACGATATAGAACAATACAAGAAAATATTAGCCAGATACCAAAAAGAAAATGATGAATTAAAAGAAAAGTATAATCAAGAAGTAAAAAATAATAAAGATTTTAAAAGAATTATGACTGAAAAAGCAAACGCAAAAAGGGGAATAAAACCAAAGAAGAAACACCCTGGGTATATTGTTGTAAGCCAAAAACAGATACATCTTGATAAGAAAAGAAATGGCTGGATGTGTGTTATTCAAACTCCAATAGAAGTAAGTATGAATTTTAATTATGTTATGAAAACAGTTGAAAATGAGTTCAATTTATCAGATATAGAAAAAACAGAATACAAGCAAAATTATATTTCTGGATTTTGGGAATTTCATATTTATTCCGAAAGACATTCAAATTTTCCAGAAGATATGAGAATAAAAAGCGCATAATAATTACACCAACTGGAAGAGTAAAGCTGCATTTTAGCTTTACTCTGTAAGGCGGTAGCAAGCCCGTATGGGCTTGTTTTTTTATTCGTCTATAAACTCTATAACATCATTCGGTTTACAATGCAAAATCTGGCACAATCTTTCAAGTGTATACATAGTGATTGATTTGTTGTGCTTCAGATTGTTTATGGTTCTGGGGTTGATGCTGTAAGTATTTATGAGTGTGTATGTTGTTATATTCCGATTTTTCATAGTATTCCAAAGCGGTTCATATGATAGCATTTTTACCCTCTCCTTTACTGCTGTTTTATGTTTTTATTATCTTTGGGTAAAAAGTGCTTGAATATCCTGAAATTTGTATCTATAATGAAATATGTATCTATATATAAAAATCAGAGAAAGGGGAACATATGGACGAATTTATTAACAAATTATTAGATACACATCTAGGGAACATAATAGACCAGAGTAGATGTGAAATGATACGGGCTGATAAGACTTGTATGCAAGACGAGAAGGATTTGAGCGAATTAGAGCAACGCTATACTGCTTTAAACCTTAATAGGGCTGACAGGCTTGTTATAAACGATTATATAGCCTGCATACAGACCGTAGAGCATAGAAGCTGTGATT
>CATOJL010000084.1 GCA_951800155.1 uncultured Bacilli bacterium
AAATTAAAGAAAGTAGCCAAAATAGCAGGATTAAACAAATTTTTAAGAATGTATTATGGAATAGTAAAAAAGAGATATAAACAACTGGAAATATGGTAAATTTCTATTTCTTAATATGTCAAAAAAAGACCTAGCAATAGGTCTGCGTTAGCATGTTTAAATATTTGAAAATACAAATTTTAAAAAAAGTTGTAAAAAACTATTGATTTTTATTAGCAAGTTTTTGTGTCCAAAAATAGATTGACAAAATGATGGGGGCAGAATAAAGGATATACCCAAAATATAATAAAGAAAGAAAATAACAATTAGGTTCAAAAAAGGTTCTCACAAAAACCTTATAAATTCTAACTGAAATAGCAATTCTTTTGAAATTAGAACCTTAAAATATAGTAAAATGGTTCTTTTTGCAAGTGCAAAAATGGTTGGTGGTGCAATTACGCCTTCTTCAAACTCTTATTTGATAACTGTTTTAATGTTTCGTGGTGCATTCCCATATCCTGTTATAAAATAAATTTTTTCTTTTTAATGTTTTGTTATAGTAATTATTTAGTAATTCAGTTATAATTATATTGTAATTATGATAAAAAAATTTAAAGAGAGGGGGATTTTATGTTAGATGTAAATTTTAATCAAATTATCGAAATGATTGAAAAACGAAAAAAATAGTGCATACAAGAAAGTAAATGAAGAATTAATTTTGCTTTATTTGGAAGTAGGACAATTTTTATATGAATTTACCCAAAATGGAAATTATGGTGATAAAGTTATTGATAAGGCAGCAAATTTTATGAAGACTAATTATCCTACGATACGAGGTTTTAATAAGAGAAATTTACATAGAATGGTACAATTTTATAAAACATATAAAGATAATCAAAAAGTGTCAACACTGTTGACACAATTGAACTGGTCAAGCAATTTACTAATATTAAGTAATGCAAAAACAGATGAAGAAAGGGAATTTTATTTAAATTTAACTATAAAGGAAAATTATTCTGTAAGAGAGTTAAATAGACAATTGCAATCTTCTTACTATGAAAGATATTTATTATCAGATGGTAAATCACCTAAAAGTATTACTAAAATTATAAGTGAAGAAGATGATTTTCCAAGTACTAGAATATTGGATACATATAGTTTAGAATTTTTGGACTTACCAAATGAATATTCTGAAAAAGATTTGAAAACAGCAATTATAAAGAATTTAAAAAACTTTATTTTAGAAATAGGTAAAGACTTTACTTTTATTGGAGATGAATATCGTGTTCAGGTAGGTAATCATGATTTTTTTATCGATTTATTATTTTTTAATCGAGAGTTATCCTGTCTTGTTGCTTTTGAATTGAAATTAGGAGAATTTTTACCAGAATATTTAGGAAAAATGAATCTTTATTTAGAGGCACTTGATAGAGATGTTAAAAAGTCAAATGAAAATCCCAGTGTTGGAATTATTTTATGTAGTTCAAAAGATAAATATGTTGTAGAATATTCACTTAGTAAAAATATGTCTCAAACATTAATTTCTGAATACAAATTAAAGTTAATTGATAAGAAAATATTAGAAAATAAATTAAGTGAGATGAAGCAAATTCTTGAAAGTGAAAATGAAAAATAAAATAAATATGAAAATAAGGAGATGCTATGACTAAAAAAATAAGAAATGCAGTAAGAACCTTTTTAATAAAAGACGAGCAAGTAATCTGTACAAAATATAAAATAGGTGATGTTGGATATATTGATATTCCAGGAGGAAAAATTGAATTGGATGAAACTCCAAAACAAGCAGCTATAAGAGAATTTAAGGAAGAAACTAGAATCGATATAAGTGAATTAGAAAAGTTGGGAAAAATAATTGTAGAATATCCAGATAGAATCTATAATATGGAAGTATTTTATGCAACTCAATATAAAGGATTTCCTCAAGAATTTGATGAAAATGAATCATTTTGGATACCTATTAATGAATTATTAGAAAATGAAAATCGATATGCAATAACATTTTTACTTCAACCAAAATTTCAAAATGAATTAAAAACTAAGAGTATTAATATTAAATTTTTAGTGGATGCAAATCATAAAGTTTTAGATATTTCAAAAATTTAGTAATAAATTGTTTTGGGTATATACTTCATTCTAGGGGGGTTGTATGTTTAGTTGTTCAGACAAATACAAATGTGAAGAATATCCATATGAAGAAAAAAATGTATCAAACGAATAGGTGGAAGCTTTACAGAATATGATTCCTCTGGCCATGTTCGCCCTATCATAGTACTTAAATCTGATTTAAAAATAACAGGAGGAAATGGAACAAAGGATAACTCATGGACAATAGTGCCATAAAAGAGGGATTTATATGAATAGGAATTTAGAAAATCATTCTAAATTCTTTTTTTGACATATTTTATTGGTTCAATCGAATATACTTAATGATAAGGAGGGTAAGTATGCAAAAAAGATTTAAAAGTAGGAAACAGAAAAACAAATATTTTTTATTTAAAATTATTTTTCTAATCAGTTTTACAGTTATTCTTTACTTATTTATTTCCTCGTTTCTTTTAAAACTAAAATTGACAACGACGAATGAACAATTTTTAAAAGATTTATTAAAAGATTCTAATCATCATTTAGTTTATGAAGAAAATAAACATAATTTTTTAGGAAAAATGGTCGAGGTAATGTATCAAGTCGATATTCAAAAACCTTTAACTATTTTGAAAAACTTTTTCAATTATGAAGAAAATCCAGTAGGCAATATTGTAACATCAAGCGATAATGTGATAGAACCCATACATTCTACTTATATTGAGGATCCCTCTCCTAAGGAGGAAAAAGAGCCACTTGTCTATATATACAGTACACATCAAACAGAAAATTATTCCTATAAAAAATATGAGGAATATAATATTACACCTAATGTAATGATGGCCTCTTATATTTTAAGAGAAAAATTAAATAATAAAGGAATTCCTACCATTGTGGAAACAGCCAATATATCCGATTTACTACATGCCAATGGTTGGAGTTATGCAAATAGTTATAAGGCTAGCAGTTTCTTAGTGAAAGATGCTATCAAAAAGTATCCTACTTTAAAATTAGTCATTGATTTACATCGTGATGCTATAAAAAAGGAAGCATCTACAGTAGAAATAAAGAAAAAAAAATATGCAAAAGTATTATTTGTTATTGGAACTGAACATAAGAACTATGAGAAAAACTTAAGTGTTGCGAATAAAATGAATGATTTACTAAACAGAAACTATAAAGGTTTATCTAGAGGTGTCATGAAAAAAAGTGGGAAAAATGTAAATGGAATTTACAACCAAGATTTAAGTGAACATGCCATTTTGATTGAATGTGGTGGACATGAAAATACTTTGGATGAAGTACTGAATACGATAGAAATACTTGCAGATGTAATCAAAGAATACATAGGTGATTAAATGAAAGCAGAAGATAAAAAAAAGCTAGCGAAAAAGATTTTATCAAAATGTTTTGTTTTTTTATTTCTTGCCTTTACTGTGTTGTATTTATCAGAAGGTGCAGGATATTTTGAATATGAACAGCATCGAAATATGGTTCTTACAAATGACAAAATTAAAGAGTTTGAAGAAGATGTAAAGAATGGGAAAAATATTGATATAGAAAATTATGTGGAAACAAAAGCGAAAGATTATGCCAATTCTGTTTCTAATTTTGGATTGGATTTATCTGATTTTGTTAATGATGTTGTTACAGAAGGACTCAATTCCTTTTTCAAATTTTTAGGAGATATGAATAAGAGATAACTTGTATTTTTAATAAAACTTCTATATAATAAAAACTAGGTGAGAAGTATGAATCAAAAAAATATGCGAAATTTTTCTATAATTGCTCACATAGATCATGGAAAAAGTACATTAGCTGATCGTATTTTAGATATAACAGGGGCGATTAGTGAAAGAGAAAGACAAGCACAACTTTTGGATAGTATGGATATTGAAAGAGAAAGAGGAATTACAATTAAGCTGAATGCAGTTTCTCTTTCCTATTCTTATAAAGGAGAAGATTACCTTTTGCACCTTATTGATACACCTGGGCATGTAGACTTTTCCTATGAAGTATCCCGTTCATTAGCCGCCTGTGAAGGAGCTATTTTGGTTGTGGATGCAGCGCAGGGAATCGAAGCCCAAACCCTCGCAAATCTTTATTTAGCGCTCGATAGTGATCTAACTATTATTCCTGTAATCAATAAAATTGACTTACCAAATGCGAATCCTGAGAAAGTAAAACAGGAGTTAATGGATACACTTGGATTTAAAGAAGAAGAAATCATTTTAACGAGTGCGAAATGTGGCATTGGGATTCAAGAATTGGTGGAAGCAGTCATTGAAAGAATTCCTCCGCCTAAAGGAGAAGAGAAAAAACCACTTAAAGCCTTAATTTTTGATAGCTATTTTGATTCTTACAAGGGAATTGTTGCACTCATTCGTGTAGTGGATGGGTCTGTAAAGATAAAAGATAGAATTAAAATGTTAAGTACAGAGAAAGAGTATGAAGTTGTTGAATTAGGTGTGCACCATCCAAAGGAAGAGAAAAGGACTGTACTGCATGCTGGAGAAGTTGGTTTTTTATGTGCTAGTATGAAAAGTATTGATGATGTTCATGTAGGAGATACGATTACTTTAAAGGGAGAAAAGGTAGAGGCACTTCCCGGATATAAACCAATGAAACCAATGGTGTTTTGTGGCTTATACCCAATAGAATCTTCGAAATATCCAGAACTGAGAGAAGCTTTGGAAAAATTAAAGTTAAATGATGCTTCCCTCGAGTTTTTGCCAGAAACATCTAAGGCGTTAGGTTTTGGGTTTCGATGTGGCTTTTTAGGTCTACTACATATGGAAATTACGTTAGAACGTATTGAAAGAGAATTTGGAATTTCCTTGATAGCGACAAGTCCTTCTGTTATTTATGATGTGGGGTTAACAGATGGAACAACTATGCAAGTGGATAGTCCTTCTAAAATGCCTGATAAAGTAAAAATAAAAGAGGTTAAAGAACCTTATATTCGAACCAATATTTTTGTTCCAAGTACCTATATTGGACCAATTATGGAATTATGTGAAGAAAAACGAGGAAATTATATTTCGATGGAATACTTAGATAAAACTAGGGTAAATATCCATTATGAAATACCTTTATCTGAAATTGTCTATGATTTTTTTGATAAATTAAAGTCTTATACCAAAGGATATGCTTCTTTTGATTATGAAATCATTGGATATCAAGCCAGTGATTTAGTGAAAATGGACATTTTATTAAATGGAGAAGTCATTGATGCTTTGAGTGTTATTGTTCATAAAGACTTTGCTTACCAAAGAGGAAGAAAAATTGTAGAGAATTTGAAAAAAATGATTCCAAGGCAATTATTTGAAGTGCCTATTCAAGCAGCCATTGGGTCAAAGGTCATTTCTAGAGAAACAATTAGTGCGATGCGAAAAAATGTTCTTGCAAAGTGTTATGGTGGGGATGTATCTCGTAAGCGAAAATTATTAGAAAAACAAAAAGAGGGAAAAAAGCGAATGAAAATGGTGGGGAATGTAGAAGTGCCACAGGAAGCCTTCTTAGCTGTTTTAAAAATGGATGAAAACACATAAGAATAGGAACATCTATTCTTTTTGTTTATCGTATGATATACTATAAAATATTTGTTAATGGGAGGGAAATAGAATGTTAGAGAAGAAGAATACAAATTTAGAAGAATGGTCTTTGTTTTCCTATGAAAAACAAGAAGATAAACTTATGGCTTACTATAGAATGGGTAGTGAAAAGATACAAGAAGAGGTGATTTATTCAAAACATAACTGTGAGGTTTTAAATCATAGAATTGAAAGAGAAATTTTAGAACAACAGAAATCTCTTTTGCAACTCAAGGAAAAAGGAAAGAAAATGCGTGGTACAATGATTTTATCCATCGTTTTTCTACAATTTCTTTGTGGGGGAAATGTGGAGATGGGACTCTTGCTGTTAACTTTTACTTTACCCACTATGTTTTCCACTTTCATGCAGATACAACAATTGCTTACTATGAATGAGCAACGTTTATTCTGTATTGAAGCCTTAAAAGAAGAAAAAATAGAACTTACAGAAGAAGAAATAAAATTTTTAAGTCCCACTGAAAAAATAGTCTATGAAAAAAGTGGAGAACTGACTATTGGGAATATGAATGAAG
>CATOJL010000085.1 GCA_951800155.1 uncultured Bacilli bacterium
TCACATTATTATGTTATTTAGTACTTTCAAAATAATCATATTTTTTACACAGAAAAAACTTGAATCCTTTATAATTCAAGTCTCAAGTCCTGTTTTCTATCTTTATTCATGTTTTTATCCTGAAAAAGAGTTAAAAAGACTAGGCGTTTCTAAAAAAGTATGCTATAATCCTTATTAGGAGATGGGTATAAAGAAAAACCTACAAATAACGATTTGGGAATCTAATTTAAAGAGGTTGTTGAATACTTAAGTTTACTTAAGAATCCTGAAATCTTTAATGTGATGCCCACCTGGAGGACAGGTTTTGTCGTTATTGCCCATTTCCTAGTTTTTTTTTGTCTAAAAATATGTTATAATCTCTATTAAGAATGGTGGCGGTTGTATGGCAAAAAAGAAAGCAAGAAAAGAAGTAAAAAAAGAGCCAAACAATTATGTTTTTGAACTTGCAGGATTTATTCTTATCTTAGTTTCAATTGTAGGATTTATGAATGCAGGTATTGTAGGAAGATTTATTAAAAGCTTTGCAACCTTTTTAGCTGGTACTTGGTATGCAATTGTTTTTTTAGGAGCAATTGTTGTGGGTATTTATATGATGATTAAGCGAAAAAAGCCAGATTTCATTACTGCTAAATTGGTGGGACTTTATATTTTTATTATTGGCATTTTACTCGCTTCTCATCTGAACTATTTGAAAAATAATGATTTGAAAGGTTTTGATGTGATTACAGAAACAGTCAATAATTTTATGGTGTCTAGTGGAAATGCCAATGCGAATTTGTGTGGAGGAATCATTGGCGCCTCTTTTGCGACTCTTTTTGTATATCTTTTTGATTTTGAAGGAACAGCGGTAGCCATATGGGCTTTATTGGTTTGTGGTATGGTTATGTTTACAGGGGTTTCTTTGATCGATTGCCTTAAGAAAATGGGAAAGAAAATTAAAGATACTACACCAAAATTAAAGAAAGAACCAAAAATGAAAGAGGATAAAGAAACTGTTTTAGTAAAAGAAGAAAAAGAGGAAGAAGATAGTGGTGAAGTGGAGAATGAAAGGGTTATCGTATCTTCTGTTGATGCCCTCATTCAATTAGCCGATAAAGTACCTGTTCAAAAAGAAGAAGAACCTCATGAAGAAGTGATCCAAGACCGAGAAGATAGTATTACGGAAATCATGGAAGAAAATTTAGAAGAGAAGCCAAAGAAATATAAGTTACCACCAATGAGTTTGCTTACTAAAAATACAAAAAAGCAAATGGGGGAAACAAAAGAAACAATAACGCATAATGTAGAAACATTGGAAAGAGTTCTAGGGGACTTTGGAGTTGTAGGACGTGTAGTTGCTATTAATCCGGGACCTAGTGTAACCCAATACGAGTTAGAGGTAAAATCAGGAACCAAATTGAGCAAGGTTTCTGGATTAAATAAAGAAGTGGCTCTGGCTCTTGCAGCTAAGGATGTTCGTATTGAAGCACCAATTCCGGGGAAGTCGACCATAGGAATTGAAATTCCAAACAAGCAAACCATTATGGTGAGTGTTCGTGAAATTTTAGAGACAGTGCCCGAAAAAGACAAGGATGCGAAACTATTAGCTGTTTTAGGGAAAGACATTATGGGAAAACCATGGTACTGTCAAATTAATAAAACACCACACATGTTAGTTGCAGGTTCAACAGGAAGTGGAAAGTCAGTCTGTATTAATAGTTTCATCGTATCCTTATTAATGCGTGCGAAACCAGAAGAAGTTAAATTGATTTTGGTGGACCCTAAAAAAGTGGAATTTTCTATGTATAATGGGGTACCCCATTTATTAGCGCCTGTTGTAACGGATCCAAAGAAGGCGAACATTGCTTTAAAGAAAATTGTAGTAGAAATGGAAAGACGTTATGAAGTATTTTCGGAGAGTGGAACCAAAAATATTGAGGGGTATAACAAATATGTTGAGGAACAAAATAAAGAACGTAGTGAAAAATTAAGAACACTTCCTTATATTGTCGTTATTATTGATGAACTTGCGGACTTAATGTTAGTAGCTGCGAAAGAAGTAGAGGATTCTATCATGCGCATTACACAGATGGCTAGAGCAGCTGGAATTCATTTAATTGTTGCTACACAAAGACCTTCTACAGATGTTATTACAGGAGTTGTTAAATCAAATATTCCATGTCGTATTTCCTTTGCTGTATCCTCCGCTATTGACTCTAGAACGATTTTAGATAGGATTGGGGCTGAAAAACTCTTAGGAAAAGGAGATATGTTATATAAACCACAAGATGAAAATATTCCAACTCGTATTCAAGGAACTTTTATTACAGATGAAGAGATAAAAAAAGTTGTTGATTTTACAATTGCACAGCAGAAAGCGAAATATGATGAAACATTACTTATGGATACCGAAGAGATGAATGCAACAACTATGGTAGAAGAGCAAGATGCATCGGAGGAACCTCTTTATAATGAAATTGTCGAGTTTGTTACGCAACAACAAAAAGCGAGTACTTCCCTTTTACAAAGGAGGTTTCGTCTAGGGTATAATCGCGCGGCAAGAGCGATTGATCTATTAGAGGAACGAGGTATTATTGGACCACAGAATGGATCGAAGCCTAGAGAAGTTTTCACACAAGTAGATGGTGAAGGGGAGGAATAACTTTAAAAATCCTACATATAGTTTAGTAGGGTTTTTAGGTGATGAAATGAAAATAGGAGTTATTTTAAGACCTGTGGATGACAGGTATACATTGAATAGAGAAATCGAGGAAGTGATTGCATATTATGGAGGGAATGTAGTTGGAATTACGCGTTATAATGAGGAATTACTAGAGAGTTTGGATGGGGCTATTTTACAGGGGGGAGAAGAGTATACCCAAACTGATTTAGATATTTTAACTTTTCTTTATAAAAGAGATATTCCAACATTAGGCATCTGCCTAGGAATGCAAACAATGGGTGTTTTGTTCCATGGCGAATTGGAAGAAGTAGAGAATCATTTCCTTTTAGGGGAAGGTGAACATACCGTTTTAGTAAATAAGGATTCTAAATTTTATGGATTTGTTCGTTCAGAAGAATTTTTAGTAAATAGTCGTCATCATGAAGTCTTAACAACAACAAAAATGGATATTGTTGGTGTAACAGAGGATGGTAGGATTGAAGTAATCGAAGATAAAAAGAAAAAATTTTTCCTAGGCGTACAATGGCATCCAGAAACCAATTTTTTAAACAAAGAATTATCTAAATCATTGTTCACTGCTTTTTTTGAAACAGTTAGGAATCCCTAATTGTTTTTGTTATTTATTTCAAGATAAGATATCCTTTTTTGTGTTTGTTATAGGGTTTTAAGGAAATACTATTTATGAGGGACATGCGGAGCAAAGAATATATGCGTTAGCACTCATCCTTGACAAGTGCTAAAATAGATGATAAAATGAATATATTGCATGAGGAAATATCCTGTTTTTTATATAGAGGAGGGGTTTATATGAACTTAGGAAATATAAACAATACAGAAGAGAATGTATTAGAAAAGTATGGACGTGATATTACAGCCTTTGCTCGGGAGGGAAAAATTGACCCTGTGATTGGAAGAGAAGAGGAAGTTAGAAGTATTACCCGAATTTTATCTAGAAAGACAAAAAACAATCCTGTTTTAATTGGAGAAGCAGGTGTTGGAAAAACGGCAATTGTGGAAGGACTTGCTACTCGTATTGTAAAAGGTGATGTCCCAACAAGTTTAAAGGAGAAAACCATTTGGGAATTAGATATGGGTTCTTTAATTGCTGGGGCTAAATATCGCGGTGAATTTGAAGAACGTTTGAAAGCTGTTTTGAAAAAAATAAAGGAATCGGATGGTTCTATTATTGTTTTCATTGATGAAATTCACATGATTGTAGGTAGTGGAGCAGAAGGGGCTGTGGACTGTGCGAATATGTTAAAACCAATGCTAGCTCGCGGAGAAATTAAATTAATTGGGGCGACAACCTTAAATGAATATCGCAAATTTATTGAAAAAGATGGAGACTTAGAAAGACGTTTTCAAAAAGTACAAGTCCAAGAACCCAATGTTTTGGACACGATCACTATGCTTAGAGGATTAAAACCTCGATTAGAAGTTTTTCATGGTGTAACGATTAAAGATAAGGCTTTGATTAGTGCTGCGACTTTGTCGGATCGCTACATTACAGACCGTTTTTTACCAGATAAGGCCATTGATTTAATTGATGAGGCTTGTGCAACGATCAAAGTGCAGATGGATTCTGTGCCAGAAGAATTAGATCAATTGATGCGAAACATTATGCGTTTACAAATCGAAAGCGAAGCCATAAAAAAAGATAAAGATGAACTAAGTAGAAAACGTTTTCTAGAATTGAAAGAACAGATTGCTACACTAAAACAAGAAGAGGCAGAACTAAAAAGTGCTTGGGAAGAAGAGAAAACGATCAATGATGCCATCAATGCTAAAAAAGAAGAAATTGAAAAGACGAATTTTAAATTAGAACAAGCAGAAAACAATTATGATTTAGAAGTAGCTGCAAAATTAAGACATGGAACGTTACCAAGACTTGAGAAAGAATTAGAGGAATTAAAACAAAAAGATACTTCTAAAATTTTGAGTGATACAGTGGATGAAGAACAAATTTGTGAAGTAATTTCCAAATGGACAAAAATTCCAGTTGCTAAATTAGTAGGGGGAGAAAAAGAAAAACTTCTTCATTTAGAAGAAAATATGCAGAAGAGAGTCAAAGGGCAAAACGAAGCTTTAAAACTTGTTGCCGATGCGATTATTCGGGCGAGAGCTGGAATAAAAGATCCAACAAAACCAATCGGTTCTTTTATCTTTCTAGGACCTACAGGTGTTGGAAAAACAGAAGTTGCAAAAACGTTAGCAGAAGAACTTTTTGATGATGAAAGACATATGGTACGTATTGATATGAGTGAATATATGGAAGCACATTCTGTAGCACGACTTGTTGGTTCGCCTCCAGGATATGTCGGATATGATGAGGGAGGACAATTGACAGAAGCCATTCGGCGAAACCCTTATAGCATTGTTTTGTTTGATGAAATTGAAAAAGCACATAAAGATGTTTTAAATATTTTATTACAAATCCTAGATGATGGTAGAATTACAGATGCACAAGGAAGAACCGTTGATTTTAAAAATACAATTATTATTATGACTTCTAATTTAGGAAGTGAACATATTTTAGAAAAACAGGAAGAAGAAGTTATGAATGTATTAAAGATGCATTTTAAACCTGAATTTTTAAATCGAATTGATGAGATTATTTTATTTAAAGCATTATCAAAAGAGATTGTCTATGAAATTTTAGATAAAATCATAGAAGAAATAGAAAATCGCCTAGAAGATAAGAGAATTCCTATTGTCTTAACAGATCAGGCAAGAGAAAAAATACTAGCAGAGTCTTATGATGAAGTGTATGGAGCTCGTCCTGTTCGAAGGTATGTTTCAAAAAACATTGAAACTTTATTAGCACAAGCATTATTGGAAGATAAAATACAGATGGATCATGCTGTTACAATTGATGTAGATAAGGAAAAATTTATTCTAAAATAAGAAAAGAAAATGCATAGAGAAAGAACTATGTATTTTTTATGGTATTATGTATTTTCTATGTAGTAACCCATATAATAAACAACTGTAATAATAAAATGTTTTCGTTCAAAATTTATTTTATAGTTAGAAAAAATGGTTACTTTGTGGTAAAGTAATCTTGTGAGGTGTAATTGTATGAATGAGATAATGTTAAGAGAAATGCAAAAGAGAGTAGAAAAAATGGACCATAAAAATAATGCGATAGATAAGTATTTTTATAAGTTGTGTGAAGAAGTTGGGGAACTTGCGAAAGTAATTAGAAAGGATAAAAGATTAGAGCATAGTGAAACGATAAAAGATACAGTAGAGGAAGAACTTTATGATGTACTTTACTATGTAATTTGTCTTGCAAATATGTATGAAATTGATTTAACTAAATGTGCTATATTAAAGGAAAAATTAAATTCTGAAAAGTATAACAGAAAGAGTATATTTGATGAATAAGAAAACAATTTTTTGTGGATGAAAACCATAAAATTTTAGATATTACAAGAATTT
>CATOJL010000086.1 GCA_951800155.1 uncultured Bacilli bacterium
GTGCAGGGTGATACTAGCAACAACGAGGGAAGAATTTGAAGAAGCATTAGGAGAGGATTTAATGGAGAAAGAGGCCAAAGATTTACTAGAAGAAAAAGTAGAACAATATAGTAGGGATGAAGAAGTAATCGAGATGTATTCCGAGTATTCAAGAGCAGAGTTAGAAACAGAGTCTGTTTTAGAAGAAGCGAAAGAAAAGGCAGAAGCAATGGGGTTAGAAAGAGGAATAGAACAAGGAAGAGAAGAAGGAATCCGTGAAAAACAGATAGAAATAGCAAGGAAGATGTTAGAGGAAAACATGGATAAAAACACCGTATCTAGAATAACCGATTTATCTATAGAAGAAATAGAAAAATTAGGATAGCTACAAACTATCTTTTTGATTAAAGCATAACTGAACGTAGAAAAAAAGGTTTACCCTATTTCTTTTTTTTGATAAAATAGTTGGAGTGATATAATGGAAAAACTAACTATTAAGTCTTTGTTTGAACTTTATAAACCAAAAGAAGATGATCTTCTTATTTCAGATAAATTAGTATTTGCACTATGTTCTACTTGGAATACAGAATTTGTTCATCCTGTTATCGAGGCCTTAGCGCTACCAAATTCGAGCGAGGTAAATGCAATGATGATAGAATACATAAGTACAAAAACAAAGATGGGTTTATCAAATCCACAAGTTGACTTTAAGCGTTTAATCGGAAATAACAAGATTGTCTTTTGCAGATATAGTGGGTACTTTAATGGCGTTAGTTTTAGGTGTCCTGTAGTATCATTTGCTTTCGGAGACAAGAGGGTGAATACATACCCATATTTCTTTGAAAGAACAATCGTGCATGAATATACGCATAAGGCGACTTTTTTTCCGAGAAATGCATTATTAGATTTTATAGCAGAGGGAATTGCTGCTTCGGCGGAAACGGAGTATCTTTCAAATCAATACAAGTCTACTAAAGCGACATTCGCGAACCATTATTTACAAGCTTACAAATTCATTGATGGAGTACGCACAAATTATGTTGATATTGCTACTTATAATAGAAATATTATAAGAGGAAATGAATCACAGTTGCTAAATGGTATTAGAGAGATTATCAACAATAGAGAACCAGATTTAGATGTAGATGCTTATCTTTCTTTAAATGGATTATTATTCCATATGTGTGAGTATAAGCGTAATCGTGATTGTTATATTTTACATGAAAACGTTAGTGATTTTAATGCGAAACTATTTGATAAATCGCGTGTAATTACATTAGAAGATAAGATGAAAATAAGAAGTTCCTTAGCATTTACTAAGATTTTAAATTGTTTTATAGAGCAATTACCTAATGAAATAATGGGGGCATTTACAAGATCTTTAGCAAGTTACCTCTGTAAGTCAACCATTGGAAATGGGATTTGTGCTACATCTCTTTTATTTTTGGATAATAAGGATATTACATTACAATTTTTAACTGCTGTGAAAAATATCGTAGAAAGTTCTCTAAAAACGGAAAAGTCAAATAATGGTATACCTATTGAAAATGAGGAATTAAGTTTTTGGGAACAAACATTGGGATTACAGGCAGATACAAAAGATAAGGGACATTCTTTGCGTTAAAGATAGTAGAGAAAACGGGAAATTGTAAATTGAAAAAATGACTAGGAAACAAATTCCTAGTTTTATTTATAGTAGTCTTTTTTTAATGAACTTTATGTAAACAAAAAAACATGCTTGTTGACCAAGATAGTAAATATTGGTATAATTTAATAAGAAAATAGGTGTTTTATACAATGAAAAATGTTTATAAAAATATATATAAGAAAATAAAAAAATATAATAAGATAGTAATTGCTAGACATGTGGGTCCCGACCCAGATGCCTTAGGTAGTAGTATTGGACTAAAGGAAATTATAAAGGCGACATTCCCAGAAAAAGATGTTTTTGTCGTTGGTACACCAGCCAGTAAATTTCGTTATTTAGGAGCTTTAGATAAATTTCAAGATTCGATGTATGAAGATAGTTTATTGATCGTAACTGATACACCAGATAAAAAAAGAGTAGATGGTGTTGATGTGGATAAATTTAAGGAAGTTATCAAATTAGATCATCATCCATTTATTGAAAAATTTGGTACTATTGAAATTGTCGATGAGCAGGCCTCAAGTGCTTCACAAATTGTAATGGAACTTGTCTTTCAAACAAAATTAAAATGGTCAAAAACTGCAGCAGAAAATTTATTTATTGGATTAGTTGCGGATACAGATCGTTTCCTATTTTCTTATACGACACCAAAAACATTTGAATTAGTGGCTTATTTAATTAAAGAAACACAGATTGATTTCTCTAGTTTATATACAAATCTTTATCTAAGACCATTTAAAGAAGCTAGATTTGAAGGTTATATTGCAAATAATATGTTTGTTACAGAATCTGGATTTGCTTATTGTAAATTGACAGATGAAATTTTGAAAGAATATGAGGTAGATGCAGCAACAGCTGGAAATATGGTAAATAATTTTAATTATTTAGAAGGAATTTATGCATGGGCTGTATTTTCAGAAGATGCCAATAATAATAATATTAGAGGTTCCATTCGTTCCCGTGGACCTATTATTAATGAAGTAGCGGCTCTTCACAATGGAGGAGGGCATAAATTTGCATCGGGTGTTCGTTTAAAAGATTTTGAAGAAGTGGATACTATGGCTCTAGAACTAGATGAAGTCTGTCGGAAATACATTGAAGAGTAAGAGAAATGTCTTGCTTTTTTGTGTTAAATAGATATAATATGAAATTAAGGGAGGGATATTATGGCCGATGGACAAAGTTGGTATGTAAATACATGTGCAGATTGTGTATACATGGATTTAAAAGAGAGATGTAAATATGATAATTCGAGGGCATGGTGTAGTGAAAGAAGAGATTACTATCCTCCAACTGATAGAGCTTGCTCAAGTCGTTTTAAGTATGATGAGGCAAGAACTTCTAGTTCAGGTTGTTATTTAACAACAATTACGCATGAAATATTGGGGTATGCGGATACTTGTGATACTTTACAGACGATGCGACTATTTCGTGATGAAGTTTTAATGAAGGATGAGAAATACCAAAACTTGTTATTAGAATATGATGTTGTTGGACCTGTGCTTGCTGATGCGATTCGAAAGAGTAGAAAACCGAAAGAAATTTCTAGATTCTTATTTGACACTTATATTGAACCAACAAAAAATTGTATACAAATGGGAAAATTTGAGTTAGCGGTATTCATTTATACTTATATGGTAGAAGAATTAAAAAAGTTTTGTGGGATAAAAACTGTCACTTTTGATTCTACAATGGAACCAACAGGAAAGGGATATCTTAAAGGTTCGGGTTTCCAGCACCAGAGATAATACTATACTCTTCCCCAGATGTTTTTAAAATAACATAAAGAACAATAATCGTCGAAACCAATGAAATTTCAGAAGCAAAAACTTGTAGGGAGGCAGCATTTATGTTTCCTTTTTTCTTTTCAATAATTTTGCGATTTTCATAACTTACATAAAGATAAATGAGTGTTAAAACAACGACTAATGTACGATTAAAAATAGAAATATTTTGATTTTGTTTTTTGCTTAAGAATCCTTTTCCATTTGCAACAGTCATTTTATCATTATAAGTAATATAAATGGATAGAATTAAACTTCCAATATATACAAGAGTTGTAATGATTTGTAAATCGAGTAAATTTTCTTCCTTTTTTTTATCATTCATTATATTTCCTTAATGTTTCAATTTGTTTTAATTCACTGATTGTAACAAAGACAAACCCTTTTTCTTTTAAAATTTGAATAATTTCTGGGAGTGCCTTTTTAGTTCTTTCATAAGTTTCGTGCATTAAAATAATACTTCCATCTTCAGCATTCAAGGTAGCTCTATCTCTAATTTTACTAACGCTTTTATATTTCCAATCCATTGTATCAATGTTCCATAAAACAACATCTAGGGAAATATCTTCTCGTACTCGTTTGTTAATAGAACCATAACTGGGTCTAAAAAGAACAGGAGTATATCCTAGTGTTTCATAAATGATATTTTGCGTATCTTCAATTTGTTTTTTGATTTCTTCATCTTTTAGTTTCGTGAGCCATTTATGATTAAAAGTATGATTTCCAAGTTCATTTCCATATTCTAAACTTTTTCTTAATACATTTTCATAGGTCTTTACTTTATTTCCAAGAATGAAGAAGGTAGCTACAGCTTCATTTTCCTTTAAGATGGAAATAATGTCTTCTGTATGGGAACTAGGCCCATCATCAAATGTTAAAGCAATTACCTTTTTATTCATTTCAATAATCGAATTTACTTTTTCTAAATCAATTTCTGCTTCCATTATTTCTTGATTTACATTTATTGTCTTTTCAACCTGCATGTTTAACTTTTTTAAGGGAATATCAATAATAATGGTATCTTTATACTTTTTTGATAATGTAGAAGGGGGATAATATAAATAGAAGTATTCGTGGTCAATGGAAAATAAGTTTGTATGAAGATTTTCCTTTAATAAAGATAAGTCAAGTACATTTCCAAAACGTTCAAATAGAAGCGTATTTGCCATACTATATAGAGTAGATAGTGAAACAAAATCCTCAGGAGAAAGAAAGACATTTTTTTTAAGAGAATATGTATAAGTTTGTATCTCTTCTTCTTCATTTTTCGTTTTAAAAAGAGTAATAGAAATCAGATCTTCATTTTCATATAAAGTATAGTCAATATTCAGTTCCTCTACTGTGTCTAAAGAAATATTTTCAGACTGTTCTTTTAAAAAATCTTGATAGCAAGTATTGATATAACTTGAAATGGCACGATCGATTTTTTTATATTGTGTTATGGGATAATTCATGCCAATTTTGTAATGACTATTTTCTTCAATAATCGTTTCAATCTTTGTTTCTTTTAATTTTGGTGTGCATCCAATAAAAAGAAAGAAAAAGAAAAGGGACATAAATTTTATTTTCATAGGGACCACCTATAGAAATATATTCTAGAAAAAAAAGATAATTCCAATGAAAATTTAGAAAAAGTGTTGCTTTTATATATTATTTTTGATACTATGTTCTTGTAAGCATATAGCTTATGAGTGTTAAAAAAACGGAGGTATAAAACAATGAGTAGAACACAAATAGTAGAATTTATGGCAGAAGATGCAGGACTTACAAAGGCAGATGCAGCACGTGCTTTAGATGCTTTTCAAAAAGCGATTGTAACAGGACTTAAAGAAGAAAAGAAAGTAACAATTACAGGATTTTTAACTTTTACAGCAAAGGATAAAGAAGCTTCAACAGGACGTAATCCAAGAACAGGGGAAGCTGTTGAAATCCCTGCTAGAACTGCTGTTACAATTAAAGCTGGTTCTAAGTTAAAAGAAGCATTAAACTAATCGTCAAGAGGGTATCTAAGGATATCTTTTTTTCGTGAAAGGATGAGAAAATGTTTACTATTGCGTTAGATTTGTTAAAAGAAATCCATAAACTAGGTTATATTGCTTATATTGTAGGGGGATATCCTAGAGATAAATATAGAGGAAAATATACAGAAGATATAGATATTTGTACCAATATGCGATTGGAAGAGGTACAAAAAAATTTTGAAGTTCCATTCTCTTATCCTAAACTAGGTTCTTTTAAAATTATGTATAAAAATACCTTGTTTGAAGTAACTACTTTTAGAAAAGAAGGATCCTATTTAGATTATAGACATCCTTCTGTTGTTGAATTTGTAGATACTTTAGAGGAAGATTTAATAAGAAGGGATTTTGTGATGAATACACTTTGTATCGATCAAGAAGGAAATTATATTGATTTGCTCGGTTCTAGAAGGGATATTGATAAAAAAATGATACGAGTTGTTGGAAATACAAGAAAAAAACTTATAGAAGATCCACTTCGTATTGTTCGGGCCCTTCGTTTTTCTATGAACTTTGGTTTTGCACTCGAAGAAGAGTTAAAAAGTGAAATTGAAAAGAATAAAAAGTATGTAGAGAAAATATCTATTCAAAAAATAGAGGAAGAAATAGGAAAAATCACTTTGATTGAAAATCAAG
>CATOJL010000087.1 GCA_951800155.1 uncultured Bacilli bacterium
GCCTTCGATTGTGCAAGAGGCATTAAATACAATTGTTACATATGTTGATACAGCAATGGTAGGAGCGCTGGGAGCGAGTGCTTCTGCAGCAGTGGGATTAACTTCAACAGTAGGATGGTTAGTTGCAGGATTATCTATTTCATTTGGTATAGGTATATTGGCTGTATGTGCTCAGGGAGTAGGAGCAAGTGATGAAAAGAAAATAAGAATTGCAGGACAACAGGCTTTTTTTATGACAATGATTGTTGGAACAATTCTAACAATTGTATGTATTGGAATTTCTCCTTATTTACCTACGTGGTTAGGTGGAGACGTTTCGATTAGAGAAGAAGCTTCGTTATATTTTATGATTATTTCATTACCATTATTATTGAGAACAGCTATTTTCATTTTTTCATCGGCTTTGCGTGGTGTGAGTGATATGAAAACACCAATGTATATTAATTTATATATGAATGTTATCAATATTGTTTTAAATTTCTTGTTGATTTATCCTTCAAATCGTTATTTAGGGTTTTGGATACCTGGTGCTTCTTTAGGTGTTAAAGGAGCAGCCATTGCAACAGCTATTTCATTTACATTTGGAGGAATACTGATTTCTTATCGTTATTATAAAAATAAAAATTTTCAAATTTATCAAACAGGTGTCCATTTCAATAAGAATGTCTTTCAAGAATGTTTACGTATTAGTATCCCAGTATGCATGGAACGAAGTGTTATATGTTTAGGACATATTACGTTTGCATCATTAGTTGCAAAGTTAGGTGTTGTTCATTTTGCAGCACATACAATTGCTTTGCAGGCTGAACAAGCTTTCTATATTCCAGGTTATGGATTTCAAAGTGCAGCAGCAACATTAGTTGGTAATGCTGTTGGAGAAAAAAATGAAGTGAAAGTGAAACAAGTGACATATTTGATTTGCAAGATGACCTTTTCATTAATGATTATTGCTGGTATTATATTGTTTGTTTTTGCTGAGTCTTTAATGTCTTTCTTTACACCACATGCAGATGTTATTCGTTTAGGGACAAGTGTTCTAAGAATTGTATCTATTTCTGAACCTATTTATGGAGTTTTAGTTATATTAGAAGGAACGTTTAATGGAATGGGAGATACAAAAGCACCATTTGTTTATTCTTTGATGACAATGTGGGGAATTAGAATATTAGGATCTTGGATGATGATTCATGTTTTCCATTTTGGTTTAAAAGCAGTATGGATGATGATGGTATTAGATAATGTTGCTAGATGTTTATTACTTACAACACGTTTCTTTCAAAAAAAGTGGACTTATAGATTAGAATAAAAAGAAACCAGTTACTACTGGTTTCAGACTGTTGACAAAATCAAAGTTAACAGTCTTTTTTGGTATGCCGGGCATGGCATATATCTAGGTGGTGCAAGTCCACTGTGGGGGCGATGTCGCAACTGCCAACCACTAGCCAATATCAAGGGTGTCCATCGTGAGGTGGAATCTGAAAGAAGATGGAGGCAAAACTCCGGTCCGAGGAACACGAATCATATCAGGCATATAACGGGGATGAGTGTGCCAAACAACACGAAGTCATAAGAGATTGCGGAAGAGGACTGTTATATGTAAATATGGCGGATATATGGAGGGAAAGAGATATGACCTTATCCCGGGAGGTCTTGTGAGGGAGATAATTCCTAGTAACAACGAATCACAAGAAGTCAGCTGAGGTCGTAGTAGCGAAGAAGTTACTGTAATGGTAATGGAGTGAAGGACTGAACAAATCTATCAGTTATTAAAAATTGAATTTGTATTCATGCATGGTCTTGGGATATGAGGAAAACTAGTGCCATGAGTAGACAAAGAACGGATGAAAATGGAAGTTAGTGCATGGATAAGCGAAGAAATGGAGGTAACGAATATTGAAAACTGATAACACATTATTAGAAAATATGCTTAGTGATGAAAATATCATGGAAGCATATAAACAGGTCAAAAGAAATAAAGGAGCACCTGGTATTGATGGTATGACTATTAGTGAACTTAAAGGATATCTTGAAGAAAATCTAGATAACATAAGGGAACAAATAAGGGCAAGAAAGTACAAACCAAGTCCTGTAAGAAGAATAGAGATACCCAAGGACAATGGTGGAACAAGAAACTTAGGGATTCCAACAGTCATTGATAGAGTTATACAACAAGCGATAGTGCAGGTTCTTACGCCAATCTACGAACCTATATTCAGTGATTCAAGTTATGGATTTAGACCAAATCGCTGTTGTGAAATGGCAATCATCAAAGCACTTGAATATATGAATGATGGATATGAGTGGGTAGTAGATATAGACCTGGAGAAATTCTTTGACAATGTACATCATGACAAGCTTATCTCATTGATTATGAAGAATGTCAAAAATGGAGAAATCGTATCGCTAATAAGAAAGTTTCTAGTGAGTGGGATTATGATAGATAATGAATATAAGGAATCAGTCATAGGAACACCTCAGGGAGGAAATTTATCGCCACTACTAAGTAACGTAGTGCTTAATGAACTAGATATAGAACTAGAAACAAGAGGACTTAAGTTTGTAAGATATGCAGATGACTGTATTATATTGGTGCATTCATCAAAAGCAGCAGACAGAGTCATGAGGAATGTATCAAAGTTCATAGAAGGTAAATTAGGACTAAAAGTCAACATGACGAAAAGCAAAGTAAGTAAACCAAATGACATCAAGTACCTAGGATTTGGATTTTACAAAGACTATAAAGCGGGCGGAGTATATAAGGCAAAGCCACATAAGATATCAATAGTAAAATTAAAAGCTAAAATAAAGAAGTTAACATCAAGAAGTTGGTCGGTAAGTCTAGGGTATAGATTTCTAAAGGTTAAACAACTTATAGTAGGATGGGTAAACTACTATAAGATAGGAAATTTCAAAAAGAAGTGTAAGCAAATAGATAGTTGGCTACGATTTAGGATAAGAATGTGCATATGGAAACAATGGAAAACACCCCAAAAGAGAATCAGAATGATGATGAAGTTGGGAGTGAATGAGAATAGGGCAACAAGAACAGCGTATTCAAGAAAAGGATATGCAAGGATAGCCATATCACAACCATTAAGTTATGCACTTAGAAACGAAGTATTAAAATATAATGGCCTAGTATCATTACTAGACCAATATCAGTTAAAACATATTTAGTATAGATTTGAACCGCCGTGTGCCGAACGGCTTGCCCGGTGGTGTGAGAGGTCGAAAATAAATAAACAAATTATTTATTTTCTCCTACTCGATTATAGTGGTAAGCGTAAAACGAAAAAGCACTAATAAGATCTCTTATATTCATTTAAAATGTAAGTACAATTACAAAAGGAGGTACTTACTATATGCAATATGATTGGAAGAAGATTGTTGAAGAACAAAAAGAGAGTACTTTATCTATCAGAGAATATTGTAAACAAAACAACATCCCTATTTCTTCTTTCTATAGGCAGAAAAAAAGTCTAGAAAATGATACACTTGAAAACAATTTGTTTGTTCCTGTTAAAATTATCCACGAACCCTCATCACATATATCAATGAATATTGATGGTCATTATCTTGAATTTGATCCTATTCTTCTTGATAAAATTATAGGTGCTTTAAAATGATCATTAATACTGATGAAGTTAAAAACATTTATATTTCTAATCATTTCGTGGATATGAGAAAATCGATTGATGGATTAACACTTATTGTTCATTCTCAGTTTCAAATGAATGTACTCGATCACAGTCTCTTCATTTTTACCAACAAGTCAAGAAACCGTATCAAGATCCTCTATTATGAAAGCAATGGTTTTTGGCTGTTTATCAAGAGACTTGAACATGGAAAATTCAAGATTCAGGAATCACAAAATTCACCTACAAAAGTCATTACTTCTTGTCAACTCAACTGGCTATTAGAAGGTCTTGAATTTGATGAAAAAATCAAAGAAAAACAGCTTCTCATCTAACAAAGACAGACATTTCATGGTATAATATAAAGTGTAAAAATTATAGAATATGGAGCAGAAAATGAAAGTAAATTTGAGAAATCTAAGTCAAGAAGAACTAATAAAAATGATTAATGAAAAAGATAAAAAGATTGAGGTTTTAACTGAACAGCTGAACTGGTATAGTCAACAGATCAAACTTCAACAGAAGAAACTTTTTGGTTCATCATCAGAAAAAACTGTTCTTCCAGATCAGATTTCTCTTTTTGATGAAATAGAACTTGAATCTACACCAATCAAACCAGAACCATCTCTTGAAGAAATCACATATAAAAGAAAAAAGAAAAACAAGCAAAGAGGTATTGATATCTCATCACTTCCTGTAACAACAAAGATTCATGATCTTGAAGATAAGAACTGTCCTGAATGTGGTACACCACTTAGAAAAATAGGTAAAAACAAAAGAAAGGAGCTTATCTATCATCCTGCACGATATGAAGTTGTTGAACATATCCAATATGTCTATACATGTGATCAATGTGATAAGGAAGCAGTGCAGTCACCAATATATAAGGAACCAATGAAGGAACCCATCATATATAAAAGTTTTGCTTCACCATCACTTTTATCATATATTATTGATAATAAGTTTAATAAATCATTACCTTTATATAGACAGGAAGTCATGTTCAATCAGATTGGATTGAAATTATCAAGACAGACAATGGCGAATTGGTTGGTTAAACTATATGATGGATATTTCAAAACCATCACCAGTCATATGCACAAGGTTCTTTTGAACAGTCAATACATACATGCAGATGAAACAACTGTTCAAGTATTAAAAGTTCCTCATCAGAAAGCTACTACAAAATCCTATATGTGGGTATACAAAACAGGACGCAGTGAAGAAAAACAGATTGTTGTTTTTAAGTATGAAAATACAAGAGGGCATGAACATGCAAAAAAACATTTAGAAGGATATCATCAAATCGTTCAGACTGATGGATATCAAGCTTATGAGAAACTTGAAGGTATCACACACATGGGATGCTGGGCTCATTGTCGTCGCAAATATACTGAAGTGCTAGACAGTGCACCATCAGGAACAGACTTAAAAGGAACTGCAAGCTATAGACTTCTTCATAAGATCAATAGGCTTTTTCAAATTGAAAAGGAAAACTGTGATAAAAGTTATGAAGAAATAAAAGAAATCAGACAAAAGGAATCAAAACCAATAATTGATGATTTCTTTGAAGATGTCAAAGAATGTGCAAAAGTTGCAGTCAATAAAACAAAATTAAGTGAAGCTCTTAAATACAGTATCAATCAGGAAGAAAAATTAAGAGTTTATCTTGAAGATGGCAGAATAGAAATTTCAAACAATCGAGCAGAAAATGCCATACGACCATTCTGTGTTGGTAGACGTAACTGGTTATTCGCCAATACTGTACAGGGAGCCCAAACAAGTGCTGCAATATATTCGCTAGTTGAAACTGCAAAACTGAATGGACTCAAAACATATGAATATTTTCATTATCTTCTGTCATCATTAAGAGAAATAGATTACAATAATGAAAAAGTACTTGAAAAATACATGCCCTGGTCAAAAAAATTACCAGAAGATGTATATTTGATTAAAAAATCGTAGAAATACGATCTTTTCGTCATGTTTCTAATTATCATATTTATGAATCATAAGTTATTGCAGTTCCTATTATAGTTAATATTATTAGTCTATAATAGGGCTTTTTCATTTTACGCTTACGAAAAATGTGAGACATTTATATATTGACTTTATGTTATAATTTGTTTAGTTATTAAATAAATATTATAGTGTTGCTATTAGCAATGTATTGTTCTATCATATTATTGTCATATCTCCTTCATTAAATATAAAAAATATTTAAAGGAGGTAAAATAGAAATGTGCTTAAATATTTTAAAACAGGATTTAACTTTAAAGGACTACTTTAAAAACTGTACCTACTTTGCGGACTTCATCAATGGTGTTCTCTATAATGGTCAACAGGTTATCAGTGCAGGTGATCTGGAACTT
>CATOJL010000088.1 GCA_951800155.1 uncultured Bacilli bacterium
TGCCTATTATACCCCCCCCCCCCCATCATTTTGTCAATCTCCTTTTTTGACGCAACAAAAAAATAAAGCAATTTTCATGCCCTATTTTCACTTCATTATTTATAAAATAACACTTTCAGTCCATAATGGCTGAACAAAACAAACCTTATTCATTGTTACAAAATTAAATCAATGTTGCAATTTAATATAATCTTAAAATATAAGGATTACTAACAGAGCCTATTGGATTCGAACTTGTATCATCCATAGAAGAATCTAATAGTAAAGATGTAGGTACATAAATGACAGGATACACATACATAGAATTTGTAACATTAGAAGTCGTAAGTCCACTTGATGTCACTGCCCAAACTTTTCTTTGTCCTTTGACCGTATTTCTTAAAAAGTAGCCTGTTTCATTTGTGTTTCCTTCTTCGTTTACTACAAGATTCGTAAGCCAATTTGTTGCTACACATTGTGCATCAAAACTCGTATTTCGACAAGAGTTTGCTAAAGAAGCATTCATATAATCACTTACAGATAATAAAGAAATGGCAGTTCCTCTAATATCTCGTTTGCTATCTTCATCTCCCATAACGACATCAAGAGTAGTTGAAGTACTATCTACTTCTCCTAACATCCATTTTGGTGTTTTCAAATTTCTCTTTAACACATCACTAAAACCGTTAAAGACAGTTGTATTCAAGTATTGATGCATTTTAAGTGAGTCATCTGATAAAGATAAGTTTGCTGCTGTATCTGTTTCTGACCAAACTGTTTTTGCTTTTTTACCTGTTCTAACTAATTTCATTACTTTATTGGTTGTATCAATACTTACAATATTCCACATTTCTGCATTTGTACTCCCTGAACCCATCTGTAACTTCATATAATTATTTGGATTATTTCCACGATAATAATACACATTTTTTGTACTTGTGGTTTGATCCATATCACTAAAAGTTACTTTGGAAGCATACAATCCATCCTCTGTAGATGTAGGTGATTGCACACCCGATTTTTCAAGTATATATCTCTCTACAGTATAATCTTGCTGTTCTGCTTCATCTACATTCATTTCTAAATATTCAAAAACATAATTATTATTACGATATGTAACTCGAATGACTCCATTCATAATTTCTCCATCCAATGGATTCTTAATTTTTTCCTTTTCTAAATAATCATATTCCTGTAATTTAGCAAGTTCAATATAAATTGTCCTTTCTTGGGCTCTTTTTCGATCCTCTTTTCCTCTATCACTAAGAAGATAATCTTTTGTTGCTCTTTCAATGCTATCAATTTGTGTCTTATATAAATCTTCTTTTGAATCATCAATATGTTTTGAAACCCTTGGCAATATAATGATAATAAGAATAGCAAAAACTGTAATTACCGCCAATAATTCCACAAGTGTAAATCCTTTTTTCATCTGTTATTCCTTCCCTTCTTCATAAATAACTTTTAAAGTCATTCCTTCTTCTATTTTTGTTCCTTCTAAAATACTTGCCTCTTTTACATAGCCACTTCCTTCTTCTTCTAATGAAATAGAAAGAAATTCCGCAAGTATTTTCACCTCTGCTTTACTTAAACCTTTTATAGAAGGCATTTGTACATTTTTTCCATTTGTGAGTAAAAAGAGGCGATCTTTTTCAACTAAAGTAATTCCATCCTGTGGGTATTGTTTTATAATCTGTTCTCCATCCCCAAGAATCATTAATTGTAGTTTATAGTTTTCTAAATCTCTTTCCACACTAGAAACAGAAGAACCCTTATATGATTTTAAAGAAAGAGTCTTTGTTTCTTCTACTTCTTGCTTTTCCTCATAAATATTTTTATACTTTGCAATATTTTTAACTAGATTCTTAACGGCATCGGCAAGCCCTGTATATTGCCCTTTCTTTGGCTGCCTCATCGCTCCATAAATGATTATCTCCGGATTTTCTTTTGGATATAGAATCAAGCTTGAGAAAATATAGTTGTTTTCTCCCTTTAAATATCCTTTGCCTGATTCATAGATTTGTGCTGTTCCTGTTTTTCCAATCAAATCAAAACCTTCAATACTATACTTCTTTCCCGCTGTCCCACTATCTGTACCGTTTATCGTATTATACATTAATTCTTTTATTTTTTCAATGCTTGATTTTTTAACTAACTGTTCTGATTTTTCAATTTTTCTCTCTTCAATAATTTCTCCTGTATTCGGATTTACAATTTTACTAATAATGTGTGGATTTAACGCATACCCATCATTAGCAAGAATTGTTGCTGCCTTTAATTGTTGCATCACAGTAGTTCGAATTCCTTGTCCAAAGCCAGCTGTCATCACTTCTACTTCATAATTGAATTGAATCTTTCCGGGAGATTCATGGGACAATTCAATACCTGTCTTAGATCCAAAGCCATATTTTTTAAGACAATCTTTTAATTGTTCTTTTGACAAATATTCTCGAATTAGATGAACGACCCCTACATTCGAAGAATATTCAAACCCTTTATCAAAAGTAATTCTGCCCCAACCTCTTTCATTCCAGTCATTAATTGTATCATCCCCAATTTTAATATTTCCAGAATCAAAACTGTGACCCCCATCATAATTTCCTGTTTCTAAAGCACACAAATAAGTATAAATTTTCATCGTTGAACCGGGTTCATAAGATGTCGTAACAAAAGGATTTTCATATGAAGTTACATCCCTTATATTGGGATCAAAAGAAGGACTAGAAGATGCCCCTAAAATATCCCCCGTCTTTGCATCCATTACCGTTAAAATGGAAAAATTAGGTTCATAAGTCGTAGCAATTTCTTCAATTTCTGTTTCAACAAAACGTTGCACATTAGAATCAAGTGTTAAATAAATGTCATATCCATCTTTTGCGGGATCATTGATTTCATTCGTTCCTGCAATCTTATAACCATAGCGGTCCTGTTGGTATTCTAAATAACCATCCTCTCCCTTTAATAAATCATTGTAAGCTACTTCAATACCCATTTCTCCAACAATCTCTGTTTCCACTTTCCATTCTTTTTTTACTTCCTTCCCTTTGGCATAACCAACAATATAAGAAGCAAAATTGCCATTTGGATAATACCTTTTCGCACTTTCTGTAAATGAAATACCGGGAAGATTTAAAAACAAAATTTCATCTTTTTTTAGTTCCGTAATTCCTTTTCCTATACTTCCAAATTCCACTTGATATTTCTTATTTTTTATTCCATTTTCCAAAATGGATTTTATTTTTTCCTTATCAGATTCTAAAACCTCCGCTAATTTAGTTGCTGTATCCTCTACATCCACCACATGTTTCGGTGTTTTCGAATCTTTACTTCTCGATTCATCTAAATAGGCGATCAAAGTATAAGAAGTTACATTCATAGCAAGAGAATCCCCACTTACATCAAAAACATTTCCACGAGAAGCTGGCATAGTTTTACGTACTGTATTTCTTGTACTAGCAAATTTGGATACGTTTTTCCCATATACAACGGTAGATAAGGAAAGATAAGCCATTTTTATATAAAGCAAAAAAAGAAGAAAAGAAAAGATATAGAATGTTTTTTTTGGTACGATCCAATTCTTTTTTTTTCTTCTTTTTGTATTCATTTTGCCACCTCTAATTAGTCGTTGATTACGATTACATTATCATTATTATACGCTAATCCCATATCACTTACAACATTTTTTACTTTATCAAAGGATGTTAATTCGTTTACTTTCATGACTAAGCTTTCATTTTTCTTATCCTGTGCATCAATTTCATAACGAACTTTTTCTACACTCATACTCAAATTCGATATAGAAGCACCACAAAAAATTTGAACGACAAAACTAGAAATGAAACAAAGCACTATTACTAAATATAAGCAAATCTCCCCTTTGGTGATTGGTCTTCTCCTCTTTTTATTCTTCATATGTACCCCCCTATCTTCTCTTTTTTAAAACTCGTAATTTCGCACTCCTTGCTCTTGGGTTTCTTTCTATTTCCGCTTTGCTTGGCTTGATTGTCTTTCCCATCTCATAGTCTTTTACATAAGCATCTGGAATCATGGGCATGTTTTTTAAACCTTCTTCTAAAAGACTCACATCTCTATAAATAGTCTTGCAAATTTTATCTTCTAAAGAATGAAATGTAATGACACCAATTCTTCCATTTGGATTTAAAAGACAGATAGCATCCCTCAAAGATGTTTCAAATACTTCTAACTCATGATTCACTTCAATACGGATCGCTTGAAATACTTTTCGAGCAGGATGTCTTTCTCTCGCATATTTAAATGGAACAGCCTTCTTTATAAGAGTAACAAGTTCTAGTGTCGTATTAATTTCTTTTTTGTCCCTTTCCTCTACTATTTTTCTAGCAATACTTCTTGCATACTTTTCTTCCCCATATTCTAAAAAAATTCGTGTAAGTTCTTCTATGGTATATGTATTTACAATCTTATGAGCGGTTAAAGAGGCATTTTGATCCATGCGCATATCTAAATAAGCATCCTGATGAAAAGAAAATCCTCTTTCTTTTTGGTCTAATTGTGGACTTGATACCCCTAAATCATACAAAATCGCATCCACTTTCTCCACACCACGTTTCTCTAATTCCTCTTTCATATTTACAAAATTGCTTTCAATAATTTCAAAATTAGAAGCAATTTCTTCTAAACGTTTTCTACTATAAGAAATGGCTTCTTGATCTTGATCAAAACTATACAATTTCCCGTTTGGAATCCGTTTTAAAATTTCACTAGAATGTCCACCATAACCAAGTGTGCAATCTACCACAATAGAATTTTCTTTTAAATCCAAATTTTCAATTGCTTCTTTTAGCAAAACACTCTCATGCATCATCACACCACATTCGTTTGGAAGAGTCTATCCGCGATCTCTGAAAAGCTTTCTTTACTTTCATCAAGATAACTTTCCCAAATCGTTTTACTCCAAACTTCAAGCCTTTCATTCACACCAATCATTACTACATCTTTCTGTAAAGATGCCCATTCTATAAGTGGCGAAGCGATATTAATTCGACCTTGTTTATCCATATTCATTTCACTGGCACAAGATAAAAATGCTCTTAAAAATGTACGTGTTTCTTTTGTATTTGGCAATTCTTTATATTGAACAATAATTTTTTGCCACTCTGTCTTTGGATAAATAAAAATACATCCATCAAGACCTCGGGTTACAATAAAATCATTTCCTAAATCATGACGCATTTTTACGGGGATAGTGATACGTCCCTTTTCATCCAAACGTTGATGAAATTCTCCCATGAACATAAAAATCACCCCACATTTTACCACTTAAAACCACTCTATACCACTATTATAGCTTTTTTTAGGCTTTCTGTAAAGCAATTTCCTTTATTTTCTCTTTGCTTTACAAAAAAAAGGTAGACAAATTCTACCCTTTTCATCTCAATCATTTCCTTTTATTTTTCCATTTTCATAAATAGCTTTATTTGTATAAAAATCTAATTCAGCATAAATCACTTTATAATTTTCAATTTTAAAAATAACTTGGTCTTCTTTCGTTGATTTAATAGTTGTCTTTAATGTTACACCTTCTTCATTCGTTAAAGCACCCTCTTTTAAAGAATAGGTTCCATCAAATGAAGTTTTATTCCCTTCTATATGAGAAAGTGCAATTTCTTGTTCAATATTCGACACATAGTTTAATAACAATGTATTTAAAGTGATTTGATCATAGCCTGTTTTCTTTTCTTCCCCTTTTTCAAAACAACCTGCACATAGGACACAAATCAAAAGACTAACTCCTACTTTTTTTAGCATATATTCCCTCCTTATCATTCATTTTATCAAATAATATGTTCGCTTGTAAATAAACCAAATGAAGGCTTTGTTTAAAATCATTTATTCCTTATCAATAAAAAAATGACAAAATAAATTTTGTCATCCGTCCCTAACGGGACCTTTTCTTTTGAAGTAATTTCGCCTATAATATTATAGTGATGTATATGGAACATATGAGTATTGTTAAATTTAATGATT
>CATOJL010000089.1 GCA_951800155.1 uncultured Bacilli bacterium
CCCCCCCCCCCCCCATCATTTTGTCAATCCTATTTTTGACACAACAAAAAAAGAAAGTGCTGTTCACACTTTACTTCATTTCTTTTATAAATCCATTTAAAATTGTTTTTATCCTAATAATAATATTTTAATGATTGTGGATTCAATCTCGTTCCTGTAAATGGAGGACCACCTTTCCATACTTCAAAATGCAAGTGAGGTCCAGTCGCACTACCTGTATTTCCTACTAAACCAATCGTATCTCCACGCGCAACAACATCTCCCACAAACTTATTTCTCTTTGACATATGAGCATATAAAGTATAATACCCATTATTATGATTCACTACAATATATTCTCCATAAGACCAATGTCTTGCTGATACAATTACTGTTCCATTATTTGAAGCATATACTGGTGAACCATACCCAGTTCCTGATATATCAAGACCTGTATGGAATTCACGCCCACCACCAAACGGATTGGAACGCCATCCATAATAAGAAGTTAGTTTATAACCACTCTTCGTTGGCCAATACCAATTTCCAGTAATACCTACATTTGGAATAATTTTCTGTCCATATACAACAATTTCTGGAATTGCAGCTTTGAGTTCCACATTGCTTTCTGGCTTCATATAAGCTACTGTTCCATTGACTGTTTTTACCTTTCGACCAACTCTTTCTACTCCATTTACTCCTTTTTGTTTTACCTCTGTATATCCCTTTTGTAAATTAGCATCATATTGAATATTTGTTGGATATTTTTTTGTTTGATCTTCTACAACAGATGATTCAACCACCACATTCACTTGTGGGAAGGTTTCCCCAATTACTACTTCTTGGCCCGGAAATAATAGGGCATTTATAGAATTGAAAGATGGATTCGAAATAAGAAACTCTTGCACACTAATCTTGTTATTGAATGCGACAGTTTCTATCGTATCTCCTATTTTAACTGTATAATTTTTCTGTTTTTCAGCTGTTCCAAATAATAAATATTGTGATAAAGTTTGTGCATCTGTATAAATAGTTTCATTTACAGGAATCTTGACTGTTTTTATTGTTACATCATCATCTAAATATATATTATCTATATATGTTCCTGTAGTAACAATTTTTGATTGTGTTTTCTCTACATATGCTTTATACTCATCTGCCCCAACAAAGATTTCAATGACATTATCTACAGCTTCTTTAAATATATCCTCTTTTGTTGTATAAACCTTTATCGTTCTCTGTTTTTCTTCCAAATCACTATTCTCTTTTTCTTCTGTAACTGTAGAAACTAAAGTAAATTGATATCCAGAAATTGTAAAAGGTTTGATATCCACTATTTTATTATAGATATCCTCAATGGAAGAAACTTTTCCAGAATAAGTCAATATTTTTTCTATATCTAATCCATTAGGAGAATAAATAGTATCTACTCCAAATTCCTCTTTATAATCCTCATTTTTTTCATTAATGTACTTTTCAAGTGCTTGTTTTGATTCAATAACACCAATTGCCTCTCCTTCTAGGTATACTTGATAATATACTTTTGGTTCAGCAACTACACGATGACTTGTTTTAAAAAAACAAGTTCCTATAAACAAGAGCGACAAAAGAAAAATACCAATTGCTTTTTTCATAACATCACCATATATCATACATGATTATAGCATATCCCTTGCATCTAGTCAAATAGCAAAAAATAGACTCATTCAAGTCTATTTTGTAGATTTAATACGTTTATTTCCAGTTAAATAGTATCCTTTCGATAATAAGGTTTGATCCGTTTTTGTATCACGCCATTGTGTATCACCTGGAAGATAAGTTCTTGTTCTATAACGATAATAACGAACTTTTTGTCCCTGCACTATTCTTGTGCATGTTTTATTTTCTTCATGGAAAGTATATTCCTTTGATGGACAAGTATATGTATATTTAGCAATTTTATCTCTTGTATCAATATACCTTCTTATACATCTACCTTCTACTAAATCATATCCTTTTTCACAAGAATAACGAATACTTACATCTGGATGTAATTCTGTAATTACATCTTTTGTGCATTTTTGACCATTTGGTGTATAGCCACTTGGACAATACCAATCTCCATATGTTTTTGTTGGTGGCTTCTTCGTATCTTCCACTTTTACACATTTTGATGTATTAATTAACTTATAATTACTATTTGGACAAACATAAGTGATATCTGCATGCGCTGCTTTCGTTTTTGTTTCCGTTGTTGTAACATCATATGTCCAATATGTAATATATTCACAACCTGTACAAGCAGAACGTGTATCAACAGAAACAAATTTATAATTTGAGCCACTTCTTTCTGATGTAAATGTTTGTCTTGTTACTGTTGTCACTGTTCTTGTACATGAAGTTCCATTAATTACATAACCTTCATCACAAGAATATTTAATTATTTTTGTTGCATCTATTGTGGTAGTTGTTTGTTTATAACAGACATCCCCTGAAATAATATACCCACTTGGACAAGTATAAGTCACTTTTCTTTGTGCATCTACGGTTTTTCTGTACCCTTTTTTACACATACCTCCACTATACGTAAATCCTGATGGACAAGAATATCTTTTCGTCACTTTCGCAGTGACTTTTTGTTCAGCTACCTTTATACACTTCGTTTGATCATTCGCACTTTGTGTATAGCCACTTGGACAAGTATAAGATACCTTCTTCGTAGCTGAAATTGTTTCTACCTTTCCTCCTTCAATGCGTTCTTCTGATTCGACTTCTCTACTAGTTGAACTAGTTACTTTCTCCTTTGACCAATTTGACCATTTTGACCAATCTGACCACTTTCCATTTAATTTATACTCATATTGATAAGAAATGGGTGGTTTTGGATCTGGTTTAGGTGTTGGAATTGGCTTAGGATCTGGTTTTGGATCTTTTTGTGGTGTACTCGTTGGTGTTGTTTTTGATTCACAAACTGTTCCTTGGCAATAATCATAGCATCCTAAATGAACTAAAATATATGCCTCTTCTGAACCACATTTCAAATTTACTTTTAAAATGAATTCATCACTATCTTTTGTAATCTCCACATATGACTTCTCAACATCACAAATATTTCCTTCTTCATCAAGTGGCGAAACAAGTAAATGTTCTTTTAACATCTCTTCTAATGTTAATTTTACATAATCCCCTTTTTTTTCTGGCAAACGTGGAAGCGTGAAATAAGAAATAGATGCTTCTTTCATTGTTGTGATATTTTGATTAAAAATAGCACTAGTTACTAATGTAGAAGTCTTATCTTGTGAAGTAGCCCCTCCACTTTCTGCTAATAACTCTGATTTTACATCATTTACATAATCTTTTGTAGGAAACAAGCATAACAAGATAAATACAAATAACGCTACGAAAAGAAATTGAAAAATAACATTTCTAAATGAAAATCTATTTTCATTGGTATACATAAATACTTTCCCCCTTCTGTAAAATTATGATCTATAAAATATGCTGTATATTATATACATACTCTATCCTTTTGTCAATATTTAAGAATAGAGTATGTTTTCACTAACCACTAACCCTGCTTCTAAATAACAATGAATCTCATTCACAAAGAAAGGACTATAAAACTATAGTCACCTATTGTTCTTTAGATATGATATGTTTTCACATATCTTTCATCACTATATTCTTGTGTATAAGAAAGCGTATTCATAAGCGTTTCTCTTAAACTATACAACTCTTCAATTTCTAATTGTTCAAGTTCTTCTTCTAAAATAGGTTGCTGTTCTAATTGCATCTCTATTCCATCTCTATATAAGTCTATGGTAGGTCCTTCAGGTTCCTCAGAAGAAAGTTGTTCCTCATATTCAACACTTTCATCAAAAATTTCCCTTTTCTCAAGTTGCGGAGTAGTAGATTGTGCTGTAGCAAAGGTATTCATAAGTTTCCCATTTAAACTAAAACTATATAAATCATAAATCTCTGCCTGTGTAGAATATTCTTCAGAACTAGTTTGCACTTCTGTAGATACATTTGATGAAGAATCTTCATAGGTTGTTTCTTCATCATAGTACACTTCTGTAGAAGGTTCTTCATAATATTCTTCTTCTGTTGAATCTTCTTCAAAGGAAATTGATTCTTCATATTCAGTGCTTTCATCCGAGATTTCCTCTCCACCTTCATCAATTACTACATCTGTTGGATCTGGATCGAACTTAATTGGCTCTGTTTTTTCATTGCCGCCACCTTCTATGGTTTCTTTTTCTGTTGTTCCTTCTGGTGTTGTATCTTCCACTTTAGCAGATCCTGGATCTGGTTGCACAATCACAGTAGCATCACTTGGCCCTGATTCTACAATTGTAACGGTAGAATTATCGCTCAATTTGAAAGAATCTCCTACATTTGTATGTTCTTTTAACCCAGCATCCATTTCTTTATCTAATTGTGTTGTTTCTAACACATTGGCAATATTTGTGCTAGTAGAAGATTTAGAAGATGATTTTGTAGAACTTGATGATTTTTTTACTTTATTATCAATTGGTGTATCAAAATCAACGTCATAACCATAATAATTGACATTACAATTCTTGAATCCTAAGATACGTAATAAGTTGGATAGATCTCTTAACTTAGCTTCTTTTGCATTAATAATATCCTGTGGAATTAAATTATTTGTTATATTCAATCCAACAAAACCATCCATAAACCATGTAAGAGTTCTTATTGGTAATGTTTGATTTTCATAGGTCATTTCTTTTCCATCACCATCTACATAATAACCATACTGATTAAAGTTTCTAACACCATTTTTTGGTCCTGCAAAAATATAGTTATAATAACGATAAATATGTTCTTTCTTTTTCTGTCTATCACTCGTTTGCATGCTTTGAATAGAACTTATTAATGTATCTGCCTCATCTTGTAACGCCTCTTCAGAAATAAAATCTTTAAAGATGTCTATAATCTCTCTTGATTCCTCATATTTTCCTTGATCATTTAATACAGCAACACGATTTAGTACTGCATTACGAAGTCCCTGCACATCTGCTGATAATCTAGATAAATCACTATCATCTAACTGATAGGTTTCAAATTCTTCCCTATCTTTCGTTAAACCAACGTAATACCTCTTAATTAAATTTTCACGAGTAAGTTTATCAAGTGCTAAAGTATCATTTGCATTTTCATAACTATTGGCTGCATTTAAATGGATATAGAGTGACAAAGCCTGCTCTAGTGTTACATTTAAACCATCATATACATTAAATCTATCTCTTAGGCTTTTAACTAAGTCCATGATTTGTTCTTCTTTTTCATCTTGTGTCAAAGATTTAGATGCGTAATTCGCCTGTGATAATACAGAACCACTATCAGAAACCATATTGATTGTTTGAGCTTTTTTCATTTCTTTTATCATAGACATAGAAGCTTCTTGTACCTTTTTGCCAACTTCTTCCATTTTTACTTGTTTTCTCTTTGCATCTTCACTTTTTGCTTTTGCTGATACAAAAGTAGCGAGTGTTACAGAAACAATCCCTATACCAATTGCATAAGCTGCTATTCTCTTCAAGTTAAATTTTTTCCCTTTTTTACTATCTTCTTTACTCTTTTTTGCATTCTTTTTAAACCAATTTGTATTCACAAATAAATTCTTTATTCCTTTTTTCTTATTCTTAGATGATTGTAAATTTAAATTATCAAGTGATTGTAAATTTAAATTATCAGGTGATTGTAAATTTAAAGAGGAACTTACTACAATATGTCTTTCTAATTCTTCTTGCATTTCCAATACTTCCTGCATTTTACTAACGATTTTTTCTTGTTCCTCATCAGTTAGCCCCTTATTTTCGAGTTCTTTTTCTAATTCTAAGGTATATTCCTTTATAAAATCACAAATTTCTCGTTTTTTATTTAAGTCTGTTGTATTCATCACTTC
>CATOJL010000090.1 GCA_951800155.1 uncultured Bacilli bacterium
ACATCAGCCCGAATATTTCACTTTCCCTAAGTCCGCAGTATATAGCAATTAAAAAGGCGGGTTCTAAGTCTGAACCTTTAAAAACATCAGCCATCTGTGATATTTGTCCTTGATCGTATGTTTCAATTTTTTTGCTTTCTTCTTCATCTTCATCAGTCATAGGCGGCATACAGATACGCATTTTCTTTTCTTTTGTATACTGTGTAAGCATTTCAAGGCTTATAAGGTTGCTTCTATACGCTACCCCATATAAGCAGTAAAACAGCCTTAAAAAGCCAGTTATGTAAGCGTGTGATAAATCAGTATCATAATATAAATTTCTTAAATAATTATTTATTTCATTTACAGAAACGGCTTCATCACCATTTATATTTTTATTTCCAAATTCAGCCTTTAAATGATTTTCCCAAAGACTGGTATATTTAACAACGGTTGAGGGCGCTTTTTCTTTTGCTTCACCGTTTAAATATAGTTCCCAAATTTTAGAGAATTTAACCGTTTTGTTTTTCTGCTTCTGGACTTCTCTTTCAGCAGGTTCTTTCCGTAGTTGTTCGATCTTATATTCTCTATAATTTCTTGCTTCTGTTTTAGTCCTCAAAGGACTTCCCGTCCGTTCATCTACTCTACAAGTTGTATCAATCTGAACGCCATTAATTTTTTTAAAAATCCTACAAGACCAATTCCCATTTTTTAATTGCTTTAATCCTGTATCACTTGTTTTAGCCATTCTGAAAACCTTCCTTTCTAAATTTTAGCGCATATGTGTTATAACTATATTATAGATCAAAACTGTGTAAAAGTCCATACCACTATACACGAAACTTTATAAAAATACGCCAGAATCATTTTTATTTTGTTTTGGAGGGTAAACACTCATTAAGGAAATTTAAAAACAATTCTACCGCATTTTTGCTATATTATGCATATATATAGTATATATATTGAAGCATAAACCACTATATATTGTGTATAAATATATAAGCACAAAAAAATAAGCCGTATAAAAACGGCTTATAATTAGAATAACATTTTTTTATTCATAAATATTTTAGAGTAAAATTTTTATAATGTAAAAAGTCTAAAACACAATAAACTTATAGAAGTGTAAAAACTTCATAAAAAACTTTTTTAACAGGGTTCTTTTCTCTGTCTGTTATAATTATATAATTTTTTACTCTTAAATGTCAACACATCAAAAATAGCCTTTACCGCACTAAGCAGTAAAGACTATTATTTTTAAAATTCATCACTATAAAAGAATTGATTAACTGTGCTTGCTGAATGATTTTCCCATAAATCAGCACTAAGTAAATATTGATTGCCGCCATCATTCCAACAAGCATCTACCCAATAAGGAACGCCGCCAATATATACTCTATTCCAAGCGTGACCGCCGCCATTAGCATAACCTTCTATATAGTCACATTCAATGCCTACTTGATTACACATCATTTTAAAAATACAAGCATATGTTCTGCAGTTTCCTTTGCCAGTCTGTAAAGCAAGATAAAAGTCACCTTGACTTAATTCATATGTTATAAGATCACATACATAATTATTTATAGCAATTACAGCGTCTTTTTCAGTCATATCAGAAGTTACAATATTATTTACAATACTTTTTATATTATTCTCAACTTCAAGTGACTTGTTATATCTTTCTCTACTATTATTTGTTGTTAAATAATATTCCCCTTCATCCCAATAATTTATAATAATTCTAGCATCATAATAAGCGAAATAAGTTCTATTTATTGCTTGTTTTATAGTTTCCATATCAGCCGCAGAAAGTTCAGCCCAATGGAAACAGTGTGTCATTTCATCTTCATTTAAACACACGCCCATTATTTGATCCGCATAACCTTGTAAATACTCTGGTAAAGTTTCCACGCCGCCACGCTTATTAATATTATTGTTAAAATTTATAATATTACCGCTTGCCACTGTATCTTGTGTTTTTTGTGGTTGTGGTTCTTCTTTCTTTACTGGTTCAGGGTTCACAGGTTCAGGAGTAGGAGCAGGAGTTTCCTCTTTTTTGACTGGTTCAACTTTTTCAGTAGGATCGTCTTTTTTTACTGGTTCAGGAGTAGGAGTTGTTTCTTCTTCCTTCACTGGTTCAGTTTTTTCAGCCTTCTTTTCTTTTATAACAGTATAAACCACTTTTTCAAATGGTTCATCTTCTCTAATTTCAGGAGCAGAATATAAAAAGGTATCTGCTCTCATTAAATCATTTACATTAAATTTTATATATTCAGTTGTAGAGCCGCAAGTTAAAGCAAGGCTCATTAAAATATTTATTATTGTTATAATTAGTTTTTTCATTTTGTTTTCTTCCTTTCTATAATTTATTGTGTTTTATTGTGTTTTTTTAATAAAAAGGGATTATCTTTTATAAAAATAATCCCTATACTTTTTAGGCTTCTAATAGCCGTTTATCTTCTTTTATCTTAGTAGTTCCATAATAGGAGCGTATATCATCAAGACTAAGTTTTTTATTGCTTGATTTTCTAAATGCTTCTGTATGAAAATACCAAGCCTTTTTTTGACTTCCATATTTGAAGCCCAGTTCTTTAAGTTCTTTTCTATAATTGTAAGAATTAAAAACCCATATCCAAGAACCTATAATTTCAATATCACAGTCAAAATTTATAATTCTTGTAAGCATTTCACGCAAAGCCGAATCATCTTCAAAATTATACATATTTTTGCTATATGTAGATTGATAACCGCCCGCCGCTTCTGTTTCTTCTGTTTCCCGTGTGTGCTTATCTTTTAAGATTTTAAAAAGCCCTTCATACTCTAAGTTGATTGCTTTCATATCTTCATCAGAATCAAACGCATTATCAGGATGATATTTTTTAATAAGTTTCTTGTATTGCTTTCTTAATTCTTCAAGTGTTGCAACATTTACAAAATAAGTTTTTGCCATAATCTTTTACCCTTCCTTTTTAAAAGTTTTTTATAATTAGTTTTGAGTAACAAAACCCGCAACAGGATACATTTTTCTATTTCCTTGATGATGATAAAAACTATACTCAACAAATCCTAAATAAAGTAAGTTTTCTTGTAAACATAACTCTTTTAAAGTCTGGTTCTTGTTATGTTCCAAAAACATATATTTATAACTATCTGGATCATCAATATCAATATCATCAAGATCTATAAATAAGTCATATCTCTTATTAGGCATTAATAATTGCATTGTTTTATACGCTTCTTTTTTACTCATTGTTTATTACCTTCCTTTATAAGTTTTTTTGTATTTTAGAATAAAAAAAGGGATCAACCTTTTTCATTTCTACTCAAAAAAGATGATCCCTTAGTTTCAATATTAAGTTTTTCAATATGTAATTTTAATAAATATTTGTAATAGTAAGTTTATCATTTTCAACAGTGTATTCAATAACACGGTCAACGCCTTCTTCATCTAAAAGACAAGTGTTATTATATGCCACATCATTTTTTAAAAAATCCTCAAAACTTACAGCGTCGTGAAAATCTTCACCTAAGTAATCATAAAATTCTTCTACGCCGTAAACTTCACCTACTGTAATTACTAAATTAAAAGCATCATATTTTTTCATATTATTTTTTCTCCTAGTATAATAATGGTGTAGTCAAGAATGACTACTGGTTAATAGTTACAAAGTCCAATCTAATAAATCTATATAGATATAACGGAAGGAGGAATTCCCCCTCCATCAGAAGTTATAAGGCAACATTATTTACCTTGTCTGAGGTTTCCTTAATGCGCCAGACAAAATATAGAGGTATAATCACTGAAGGCAGGATCATTGACGTATTCTCCTTGGGAACCAGCCTTGTAGCTGGTGAAACCTCTTAGAAAGTCTGTCAGTCCATTCGGTGGTGATTTATGTTTTGGCTGGTTGGGAAGCCCCAGGCTATACCTGTATAAGCCGCTAGGTTGTGTAGCCATCTTCTGGAAATGGATGCCTGCCGGAAAGGATAAAACGATGCACTCTCAAAAAGTACTCAAGATGCTCGAAAGCATCCCCTACCTCTCAGTCGGGCTTGATGTCGGCGCTGATTTCACATGGATGTCCATCATGCTCCCCAATGGCATTCTCACAGGAAAACCTTTTAAGATCCTTCACTCGGATCCTGAGTCCCGTGAGCTTGCCGTCACAAAAATTAAGGAAGCACAAGAGACGTATTCTCTCGAAAGCCGATGCTTCCTTGAGTCCACCGGGATCTATCACATCCCGCTCCTGTGCTTCCTTCGTGATAAAGGGTTTGACTGCTCCGTCATTAATCCTATCATTACTAAGAATAGCACAAATATGAACATTAGGAAACTGCATAATGATAAATTTGATTCAAAAAAAGCTGCTAAAGTCGGCCTGGATGCCTCTCTTAAGACTTCCATTGTCCCGGATGACACAATCATTGACCTGCGCAATCTCGTGCGTGACTACTATTATTTCAAGGATCTGCAATCCGCCATCGTGTTGAAGCTTCATGCGGAACTCAAAGTGTCCTTCCCCGCATACCTAAAGGTGTTCAGCAAGATCACGACGCAGACTTCCTTAAAGCTTCTGGAAGCTTACCCCCTTGCGGCGGACATGCTTGCCGCTCCAAAAGACGAGCTTGTGAAAACCATCCGCAGCACGGCACGCTTTGGGGAAAAGTATGCCCTTGCCAAATATGATGCTATATGCGCCGCCGCAAAGGATGCCGCTGTTTTCGGACGTTCACTTCCAAGCAGCGCGCTCCGGATCCGGCTGTATATCAAAACCTATCGGGAATACCAGGAGTATCTGGACAGCATACTGAAAGAACTGCATAAGGCTGTTGATAAGCTGGAAGGGACACCGGCCTATGATCGCATCGTCCTTCTCCAGTCCCTACGGGGTGTCGGTTTCCTCAGCGCGGTTGTCCTGATTGCGGAAATGGGATCTTTTGACCTGTTTTCTTCCCCGAAGAAGCTTTATGCCTACTTCGGCCTGGATCCCGCCGTAAAGCAGTCCGGTAAGTTCAATGGTGACAAGGTCCACATGTCCAAGAGGGGGTCCAGTCTTGCCAGACGTATCCTGCATATGGTGGCTCTTAATAACCTAAAGGTGGACAAAGGGACGAAAACACCAGTAAATCCGGTGATCCACAGCTACTATGCCGACAAATGCAAAAGCAAGAAGAAAAACGTGGCTGTCGGGGCTGTCATGCATAAAATCTGCAACATCATTTTTGCCATGCTCCGAGATAATAAACCGTTTAAGATCATCACTCCTCAGGAACACTGCGAGCAATATTTTGCAGCGCATCCTGGCAAGGCACAGAACGCAGCTTAAGAGGTTCTCATCAATTTTTTAAATTTCCACATAAGTAGGTTTATTAAAGTTACCCTTTTTTACATCAACTGTTTGAAAAAAACTTTTTTAACATTTTTCATTTTAACTATTGACATTTCTTAGCTGGACTTATATTTACTCCATCAGTACCGTTACATTGTCGAATTGACCGGCCGCCTCTTCGATCTTAGCTCTGTTTCCAAGAACGCAGACGGTTCCCTCTCCGGCAAAGCTCTCCATCGTCTGACGCCTGTTTTTCAAATCTTCTTCCGACGCCTTTAACAACCCTTCTCTGACCTTTGCCCTGACCTGCGGTTCTTCCTGCCGCAGATACCAGGAATCCATTCGTTTTGCCTGTACATATGTTTTGGGAGTCCGGTCATATCCGG
>CATOJL010000091.1 GCA_951800155.1 uncultured Bacilli bacterium
CATTAACACAATCCAAATCTAAATAAGGGGCTATATCTTCAATCTCTGTTAAAAGAAGTGTCTCATCCTTAAGTTTAATAAAGTCAATCCTTTGAATACCATAATAATTTCCATTTAATTTGGAAAATTCATTTGCTAATTTAATTTCGTTTTCATTTGGATTATATTCTATTGCATCAGGATAAATTGGAACCTTACTTGGAATAAACTCTAACGCATATTCAAATTTATCTTTTATATAATAAAATTGCACCTCGGATTGAAATTCCATATACGGTTGAATTATATATAAATTAGTAAATTTTTTTTCTAATTGTTGTTTATCTACTACCATTTGTCCTATTCCATCATAACTATCTTTAAGCTTCAATAAAAACTTATCACACATACCTAGCAATTGTAAATTAGATATATTATCAATAGTTGGAATTACTGGATACCCATTTTTGTATAATTGAACAAGATATTCTTTACTATTCCCATCAAATTTTCCATCAAAATTAATACGAGGAAGATTTTTATTAATAACTCTTTTTCGAAAATTAGATTTTTCTTTAATTGTTTCCATGGTTGCATCAGTATCCCAAGTATTCCTTAACAAAAAAACATCATATAAAGATTCAAGCCTTTCATCATAGTTCTTATCAACTATGGCTACTTTATGACCATCTTTTTGAAAAGCCCTAGAAAGCCAAATATCCTCTAATTTCTCATCTGCATCTATATTACTGATCATTAAAATATTCATAAGCATCACCTTTTATTTAATTATACCACATGAAATGCACTTCTTATTAAAATGCCTTTAAACTCGTACTTATTTGTCTTAATATTTTGATCTATCATAAATTATCACACTTGTGGTACTTCATGATAGATTTCCTTTTCAACACATTTTGTAATCGTTGGTTCAACAACTTGTTGTTCCATACATGGAGAACCTCCGTAATTCATCATTGGTTGTTGAAACATACCTTGCCTATTACAGCAACAATTTCTACCAAACATCTTCATTCCTCCTTATCTACTTTATCATATGTTGCTAAGGAATTTATGAATAGGATACTTTCCTAAAAATGTATATCTTATTTTTATTTATTATTTTTCTTCAATTTATATAAAATGTTTCTTCTTTCTTAGTTTTTGATAGACTTCTTTTACCTCTCCCTCATCTTTAGCTGAAAAACGAATCGTATTCATAAGAAAGATTTGATTATATATTTCTTCAAAAGTATAATTTGTTTTATATGTACGATTATATTCTTCTGTTAAAAATCTTTTTTCCCATTCTACATCAAGTTGATATTTTTTTAAATTTTCCTCTTCCCCATAAAAAGATACATTTCTAAGAAAAGCATGAACGACTTGCTTATAAGCAAATATATGTGCATAGTATTCTTCTGGAATCATACGATAAGCGAGTATATTCTCTTCTAAAAATTGATTTTCTATCTTCCCTATTTGTTCCATCATAGAAATATTCTCCTCTTGTTTTAAAGTTAAACACCAGAGCAATTGTTCAACAAACTCTCTATCCAAAAGAGAAGCGCTTTTTCGCATCATTTGATTTCTAGAAATGATATGATATATTTCATGATAAATACAATCCAACAAATATACATTTAAAAAATCGAGATAATACACACTATCCTTTCCATTTTGAATCATCCCATCCTCAAGAAAAGATTTTCGAACATAAATTTTTCTTTGAAAAACATCTGTTGCCATATCAAACAACTCTTCATCTAATTTATAGGCATTTGAAAGTATAACTATACGATAAAAATTACATTTATATTTCATAAGAAGTATAGACACCAATTCTTTAATTAAAAGTTTCCGTTCTTCTTTTCGAATCAAATTAAAATTTTTACTATGAAATAACCCTATTACAAAAATTTCCTTTTGATAAGGAGTCATTCGCTTATATTGCAATTGCATAAATATTTCTTTTAGATTTAGCTGTCTTTCATTCATAAAATCACCAATGGAATCTATTATAGCATAAAAAAGAGAAATAAAGGCTTATTTATTTCTACAATGATTCCTTTTGACATAACAAATAAAGTAAAATACTGTAGGTTGTTATTTGATCTCTAAACGTATAAAAGGATGAAAAGAAGTTCGGATCTTTCACTTTACTTCCTTCTGGTATTGCATCAAATAATAAAATTTGTGCGATATGAAATTGCAAATCAACAACAAAAACAGATCCTGTAAATCCTTGATGACCTAAAGAAAAATTGGAAAATTCTTTTGGGACATAAGAACGATACCCTTTCGTTTTCTTATAAAGTCCTGCTAAACTGCGATTGCGATTACTGGTATCTACAAAAGTATAATCATATATTTTTTGAATAAAGTCCTTCGAAAAAACTTCTTCTTTCCATAGGTTACGTGCAAAGAAAGATAATTCTTCTACATTACTAAAAATTCCTGCAGCCCCTGTCATCCCTTGTGCTACTCGTGTTTTAAAATCATGTGGTAAATAGAGGGAATTTCCATTTCCTTTTAAAATAAAATCATGGCTTGGCATAAATCCTGTATTCTCCATCTTTTGTTTATGAAAAATATTTTTTCGAAAGTATGACTTTAAATTTTCACCTGTTATCTTTTCAATCAGTTTTCCAAGAAGAATGAATCCAATGTCTGTATACATGGCTACTTCTTGCTTGCCTTCTTTCACCTGTACCGTTTTAAGAACTTCCATAAATGCATCATAATCTTTGGTATCTGCCAATTTTCCATCTGTTTCTATTTGACCCGTCATTTTTAGAGTATCCATAATCGTATATTGTTTTAAACCTTCAAATTCCTTTAAATAAGTAGAAATTGGTTTTGTAAAATCAATTTTCTTTTCTTTTTCTAAATCATAGATGGCTTTTAAGGTAAACAGTTTTGTAATGGATGCTAAATCATACAATGTATTCTTCTTATTGTTATAATAATACGTATCATTTTCGAATACCAATGCAACCGATACATCTTTTATTTCCGCTAGATTTGTTTTAATAAAGTTATGGATGTAGCTATCTATCTCTTTTTTTAGTTCTTCTTTATTTTGATATTTTTCTAATTCTTTTAAATAGAAATCTTTATCAATTTCACATCCACATGCGAGTAAAGTATCTAAAATATTTTCCATGAAACTCCTCTTTAAAATGGCATCTTAAAGTTACCACTTTGCATCATTTTCATCATTTTTTTCATTTCTTCAAATTGTTTTAAAAGACGATTTACTTCCTCTACACTTCTCCCACTTCCCTTAGCTATTCTTATTTTTCTAGAAGCTTTTAAAATCGTTGGATTTTTTCTTTCCTCAGGTGTCATTGATTGTATAATCGCCTCAATATGTGCCATATCCTTTGGATTTACTTTGACACTAGTCAGTCCCATCTTTTTAGCGCCCGGGATCATTTTTAATAGATTCTCTAATGGTCCTAATTTCTTAATTTGATGAATTTGACTTAAAAAATCTTCTAAATCAAAATTTCCTTTTTTCATTTTTTTAGCCGCTTTTAAAGCCTCTTCTTGATCGATTACTGCCTCTGCTTTTTCAATCATAGACATAATGTCGCCCATGCCTAGTATTCTAGTTGCCATTCTTTCTGGGTAAAATTCTTCCAACCCATCCATTTTTTCGCTTACACCAATAAACTTAATAGGTACATTCGTTAAATGCCGAATCGAAAGAGCTGCTCCACCTCTCGTATCTCCATCTAATTTGGTTAAGATTGCTCCAGTTAAAGACAAATTCCCATGAAAGCCCTCAATCACATGAATCGCATCTTGCCCCATCATACTGTCAATAACTAAGAGGGTTTCATCAGGTCTTACCTTTTCCGTAATCTGCTTCAGTTCTTCCATGAGTTCTTCATCAATATGGAGGCGTCCAGCTGTATCAATTAAGACATAATCATAATTCTTTTCTTTGGCATACCGAATGGCATTTTCAGAAATAGTAACAGGATTCCCTTTTCCTTCCTCATACACCTCTATATTTAACTCGCGTCCTAGTTGCTTTAATTGATCAATTGCCGCTGGTCTATAAACATCACAAGCTACCAAAAGGGGATTTTTTTTATATTTTTTGCGAAGCATGTTCGCCAACTTCGCAATCATTGTTGTCTTACCACTTCCCTGAAGTCCTACAAGCATTAAAGTAGCCGGATTCCCTTTCAAATTCAAATCTGCTTTTTCCCCACCAAGAAGAGAAACCAATTCATCCTTGACAATTTTGACAAAAACCTCTCCCGGTTTTAAGCTTTTACTAACCTCTTCTCCTAATGCTTTTTCTCTTACACTGGCTACAAACTCTTTTACTACCTTATAATTTACATCCGCTTCTAGTAAGGCAAGGCGTATTTCTCTTGTTACATCACTTATATTCTCTTCTGTAATTTTGCCATACCCTTTCATCTTATCTAATGCTTTTTGTAAACGATCTCCTAAATTTTCAAACATTTTATCACCTTTTTCTATTATATCTTGTTTATCTTAAATTTACAAGGAAAAGAATTTCTATTCTTAGAAATCTATATTACGATAAATCAAAGAATAGAGTGAGGTTATTTTGAAGAAATATATTCTAAAAGAAATCATTCTACTCTTATCTATACTCACATAGTAAAAAATGACTCAAAAGCCATTTTCTATTTTTTATCTTCACTACTCTCTTTCACTAAATAAATAGGTCTATTTTTTACTTCTAAATACATTTTAGACAAATACTCTCCCATAATACCAAAGCAGAACAATTGTATACCACTACATAAAAACAAACAACAAATAAGTGTAGGAAATCCTTGAACAACCTCTCCAAAAACAAGTGTCTTTATGACAACAATCAAGATAAATACAAAGGCAATTAGACAAAACAATAAACCAAGAATAGAAGAAAGTACCAAAGGTTTCGTTGAAAAAGCTGTAATTCCCTCTATAGAGTATTTGAATAAACTTTTCATATTCCATTTTGTTTGTCCTAACTCTCTTTCAATGTTTTCTTGTGCAAGCCATTTTGTATCAAAACCAACAAACGAAAAAATTCCTTTTGAGAAACGGTTATATTCTGCCATTTGTAGAATCGAATCCACCACTCTCCGATTCATCATTCGATAATCCATTTCCCCTTCTTTTGTATCTAAGCCAGAAAGTTTGGACATCATCTTAAAGAAAAATTTAGAGAGGCCACCTCGAATTCCCTCTTTGCGATTATATCTTCGAATCGCTACACTTTGGTATGGTTCTTCCTTTAAAATACGTACCATCTCTGGCAACAATTTAGGATCATGCTGTAAGTCCGCATCCATGACTACAACATAATCTCCTCTGCTATTTTCTAACCCCGCATAAATACCTGCTTCTTTTCCAAAATTTTTTGAGAAAGAAAGATAACGAACTCTTTTATCTTGCTTTGCTAGACAACGCATAATAGATAACGTCTTGTCCTTCGATCCATCATCAATAAAAACATATTCAAGTTCTACTGAAACACCTTCCATAATTTTCGTTACTGTTTCATAAAATTTTTCTAATACTTCTTCCTCATTATAGCAAGGCACAATTATACTTACC
>CATOJL010000092.1 GCA_951800155.1 uncultured Bacilli bacterium
TAAAAATTTTTATCATTTTCTCATAACTTAAACAACATCATTTACTTTCTCTTAGTTCTATTTCTGCCTTTCTAACATAATAATTGTTTTCTTTCATAGGAATTGTATACTTGGCTATCACATTTTTCATTTCTTCTATATTCCTGTATACTCTATTTATGGTATAACACTTTTCTTCTATTTCAATATAAATATGTTTATCATTGACTAACTGTACTGCGATTTCATCCTCTTGATTCGCATAAACAATTATATGATCATCTATTCTCAATAACTCCTCATACTGCATATATTCTAGTAACTTCTTAGCATCTTTTATGGATTCAATTTTACAATTTACTTTTCCTTGTTTTAGAATTTCTCTATTTTTTCCATATTCTTTATATTTGTATTCTATTTGTTTTTTTTCTTTATCTGGTTCTATTATATCTCTAATTAAAACACAGTGGTCTAATTGTACTAAATAATTCTCCTCTTTATATCTCTTCTCTAGCATATAAATATCCCTAATATCATATTGCCGTACCTCCTTGAAACCAAATTTTTTCAATTGTTCATTCAGTTGTTCGAAAGAGCAAGCAACTTCTACTGTTATTTCCTTCTCAAATTTCATAAACAAACACTTCCTCTCTAAAAAATAGTCCTTTATTCTTCCCTATTTGTCTTAATGTATCACTCTTGATTTCCTTTTGAAACTATAAATAGCATTTTTTAACATATTTTTTTCTATATTTTAATCGATGAATCACAGGTTCTTATTTCCTTTTTTATAATCCATTGAATATCTTCGATGGATTTATCCATATTGAATATGCCATTGCCAACAGGGTAATAGACAGGATATACTTTATATGTTTTGTTATTGATCTCTAAATCATGACTTATCTTTCTATTTTCTGACACAGCTATTTTTTTATGCAAAAGAATAGAACTCACCTGATTTCCAAAAGTGATAATTACCTTAGGTTGAATGATTTCTATTTCTTTACATAATAGATCAAGGTATTTTTCTAAAACCCTATCTGGAAGAGGTCTAGCATCAACTTGTGTGCATTTTCCTAAATTTGTTATAAATACACGACTCTTATATACGGCCTCATAAACCAGATCACAAAAAGCATAATCCCAATCTTTGGGTTTTTTCTCCAAAATTTGCTGATACATTTCTTCATCTATTACACCTATTTGATAAAAAAGTTTCCATATATTTTTAGTACTTAGCCAAGGTGATTTTCTCCCTAACCATGCTTTATCACTGGCAATGTTTTTACCGGTTGGATTCATAAACACAAAACAAATATCTGGACTTTTGTCACAACCACCATTATAAATAGAATCTAATTCCTTCGCACCATAAGTTTCCTGCAATTTATCATATTCTTGTTTTAAATCATCTAAAGTCATACATCACCATCCTAACGCATTCCATAAATCAATAGACTACTATTATTATAGATATAAATGCCAGCTATTTTGTTTCTATATTTTTCTAAATGCTTTCTATTGACACATCATTGATCTACTATAATTTTTTATCTTGCCCGCTTCCTTTGCCATTTTCTCCTATAGAGAAAGGAACAGGAGTATAAAATTATATACTATCTAAATTTTTTAATATCTTCTATGGAAAAGAGATTGTTATACCAATTTTCTATTTGTTCCCTTTCTAAAAAGATACTTTTTATGATTAAATTCCTATTCATTTAAAAAATCTATTTTCTCCCCACTCCAATCCTCTTCTGGATCAAAGTGATGTTCTAGTTCCCACTTTTTATGATTATCTCTTGCGTTTTTTACCGCTTCACAATTGTTATTAAAAGTAGCACTCGCTCCCTCTGTTACAACAAAAAAAGGTAAATCATATTCTTTAGCAAGTTCTTTTACTTCTTGGCAAAATTTTCTTGCTTTTTCTATTTTTTTCATATCCTCCATACATGAATCCTCCATTTCTACTATCATTATATCATCGTTCCATTTGTTTTAAACAAAAAAAACTTATTCAAAGAATATTTGATAAGTTTTAGCACAAACAGTTTGCACGAAAGGAGCTCTATAAATAGAATGCGTATGTTTATCTTTTATTGCATCTAAAATGCTTCCCTCAATCGATCGTAAACTTTTCTTCTCTATATACTTTTCTAAGAATCTCTCTTTTTGGTGTATTCTATTTATACACTCTGAAAAATAAGAATCTACATCCATCCACTCATATTTATTTTGAAACATAACTTGATTGAATCCTGTATGGTAAAGTCCCGGTTCTATAACAGCCACTTCTATTTTAGAATGTAGATATTTTAACTCTTTTCTAAGTGTACGCGCTAATGTAGAAATACTTGCCTTAGTTGCTGAATAGCTTCCTAAAAAAGGAAGGGGATAAATAGCCGCTAAAGAGGACATAAAAATAATTTTTCCTTTATTTTTTTCAATCATATTTGCAATCACAATTTGCACTAATTCAAAATTAGAAAAAACATTTACCTCAAAATTTTGACGAACAAGATTCATATCTATTTCCGAAATACTTCCCCCATAACCAACAGCACCATTACAAACCAATATATCTAAATCTAAATGAAGTAATTTTTCCCTATCTTGCTTATCAGTTACATCAATTTTCATACAATGAACATTTTTATCTTTTCTATATTTTTCTTTTACAACCTCTAATTGTGTTTCTGTATGCACAGTGACATAGATTTCATATTTTTTATGTTTTAATTTTTCAATAACTCCACAAATTATTCCACTTCTTGCTCCAGTAAATAAAATTGTTTTCATAACATCACCCTTTTTAGTATAAACAAAAAAAGAGCAATATTACCTACATGTATAGATTACGCTCTTTTAAAAAATTATTCTACGATTGCTTTTTTTATAATCCTCTATCTTCATCTGATAAAGTCTAGCATCCTTTGTCAATCCCGGAAGTGTCAAAATATTGCCTAAATAAACGACTATAAACTCTGCACCATTGCATAATTTAATGTCCCGAACAGTAACTGTATAATCTTTAGGATATCCCAATTTTTTTTCATCATCGGATATAGACATTGGTGTTTTTGCTATACAGATTGGATAGGGAGTTTGTTTCCATTCTTCTATCTTTTGTTTAGCTTTTTCTGTGTATTCTATTTTACTAGCCCCTAAATGGTGCAAAACCTTTTCTACCTTTGTTTGCAAAGACTCTTCTAAAGAATATAAATAATGAATTTCACTTTTATTTTCTAAAGAAGCAAGTACTTTTTGAGCAAATAAAATAGCTCCTTTACTTCCATCTTTAAAACTTGTAGAAATCGTAAAAGGAATGTTCTTCTTTGTTACATATTCTTCAATATAGGAAATATCTTCTTCCAAATCATCATCAAATTGATTTAAAACAACGAGGACATTTGAACACAAGTTCTTCATATTATCTAGATGAAAATCTAAATTAGAAATTCCTTTTTGTAAATCACCTTCTCCATTATATTGTAAAGCTCGAACTGTTACATTGACAACAACTAAGTCAAGAGGCATCCCCTGTCTTGTCAATAAATCGACAAATTTAAACCCTCCTAAGTCCGAACCAAATCCAGCTTCTGTAATTACATAATCTGCTACTGTAAGGGCAAGGTTTAGGGATATATAAGAGCTACAACCATGGGCTACATTGGCAAATGGTCCTCCATGAACAAGTGATAAATTTCCCTCATGTGTTAAAACCGCATTGGGCAGGAAAGCATCTTTTAGTAAAATACATATAGCATCTATACAATGTAAATCTTTTACATAAAGCCTTTCGCCTCTTTTGTTTTTTGCTATATAGATATTTCCAATTCTTCTATATAAATCTTCTTCATCTTTACTTAAACATAGAACTGCCATCAACTCTGATGCAGCTGTAATTACGAAATGTTCTTTTCGTTTTAAATCCTTTTTTATCGAAATCTCTACATCCCGTAAAGAACGATCATTTAAATCAATACATCTTTGAAAAACAATAGAATCCATATCTATTTCTAATTCATTTCCATAGTATAAATGATTGTCAATCGCAGCACTAATTAAATTATTCGCACAAGTAATGGCATGCATATCTCCTGTAAAATGAAGATTAATATCATTTACAGGTTCAATGATACTTTCCCCTCCACCACAGGCCCCTCCCTTTCTTCCAAATACAGGTCCTAAGGAAGGCTCACGAAGTACGGCTATACTTTTTTTTTCAAGCGAACACAATGCATCTGTGAGTCCAATACTCATCGTTGTTTTTCCTTCTCCATAAGGAGTTGGATTGATCGATGTCATTAAAATTAATTTCCCTTTTTTATTTTTTCTTTTTTCAATAGACAATTTTGCTTTATTATATCCATAAAAATAGAAATCTTCTTCTAAAAAACCATAAGTCTTTAAAACATCTTTTAACAATGAAATCCCTTCTTTCTAAATAGAAGAAAAGGATCATCCACACTTTATCTTTTGTTTTTCCTTTTCTACCATAGTAACATTTTCATTTTTTTCTTCATACAACTGTAAGTACCTTTTCAAAAATTCGACTGGTCTATAATCTTTTTCATTTATTTTTCTTAGAAAATCAGCACGATTTTCTCCCTCAACATCAACTAGTATAGTAAGACCTTCTATCTCATCCATATGTTTTCGTAACTCTTTTACCTGAAATTTACTTAAAAAACTTGGAAGAAAAACGATATACAACCTCTTTTCTACCTCTTCAATTTCAATAGCACTATTAGCAAATAAAACATTTCCATCTTTTGTAAGTTGCACTAATCCAGTATACCAATCATTAGAAATACCTTCAAAAAATACAGGATCCCGATCTTTTAACCATCCAAAATATTTTTCATGTTCTACACAATTGGGGAATCTTTTAATTCCTAGCATAAATCCTTCAGATTTCCAACAAGGATATTCTTTCGTAATCATATAAAATACATAATCCTTTATTTCTTCTATCATCTTTTTCTACTCCTAGCTAAAAAATACTTGGTACCACACAATGAATGTATAAATTGTCCATATCTTCTTGTAATTATCTTTCTTCCCCTTCTTATGTTCTTCCAATAATTTAACGATTTTTTTATTATCAAATAATTCTAAACTAATCTCTGAGGCAAAAGCAATCTTTATTTTATGATATACATCTTCCTCTTTTATCCATTCTCTAAGTGGAACTGGAAAACCTAACTTTTTCTTTTTATAGGCCTCATTTGGAATGATATCTTTAGCAGCAATTCGAAGAGCCTTTTTTGTCGTGTTTTTGTCTACTTTCGCATAATCTGGTAACTTTCGAGCTACCTCATAAACCTCTTTATCTAAAAAAGGTGTACGTGCTTCTAAACCAAACATCATGGTATTTCGATCCACCGCGTGTAAAAAATCATGCACAAGCCAAAAATGAAAATCAATTGCCTGCCTTTTTACAAGATTTGATTGTCCTTCGTATTCTTTATAGATCGAAGCAGTGACTTCTTTTGTAGATACTTGTTTCTTATCTTTTACAATTGCCATTGCCTCTTTTTCTGGAAAAACCCTTCCAAGACCAATATGATAA
>CATOJL010000093.1 GCA_951800155.1 uncultured Bacilli bacterium
TTTAGGACCTTTCTATTGTTAAATGCATCATTATCTACAATTGCAATCGAGAAGACATCCAATTTCTCGCTATTTTCAATGTTAGAAAACGCTAGATAAAAGAAGGTTCCTAATAAAATAGGAAAAGCAAATGTCCAAAAGAGAAGCATCCTATTTTTACAAAGAGTTTTAAGGGAATAGATAAAATTATGTATAAACATTAATCTCTAAGCTCCTTACCAGTCAATTCTAAGAAAACATCATTTAAGGTAGGCCTTTCAGAAAATATTGTATTATATTCCACTTTCTTTTCTTTAAAATAGTTCATTAAATCGGTTAAATTATTCTTTCCCTTTTTATAAGTAACCACTAAAACTGCATTTTCGTAAGCTACTGATTTTACTTGCTCAAACTTTTGAATATCTGCAATTATACTTTTCTTTAATCCAATTACTTCTACACTTATTTTTTCTTCGATGCTCGATAGAGATTTTAATTCGTCGACTGTTCCACTTGCTATAATTTTCCCCTTATCTAAAATAATGATACGATCACACAGTATTTCCACCTCTTCCATATAATGCGTTGTATAAATAATAGTAGCCCCTTTTTCACGTAATGTTTTAATTCCATCCAATATATTATTTCGACTTTGTGGATCAACGGCTACTGTTGGTTCATCAAAGAAAATAAGTTTTGGCTTATGACTAATTCCGCAAGCTATATTTAATCTTCTAAGAAGTCCCCCTGATAATTGTTTTGGATAATATTTTTTAAATTCTTCTAAACCTACTAATCGGATTGCATCCTCTACATACTCTTCTCTTTTTCTTTTATCTTTCATGTAAAGCCCGCAAAAGTAGCGAATGTTATCAATAACTGTAAGTTCATCAAAAACAGCTACTTCTTGAAAGACAACGCCTATGTCTTTTTTTATATCATAGGCATTGGGTTTCATTTCTTTATTAAAAATAGTAATATTTCCCTCATCAAAGGAAAGGAGAGAGAGGATACAATTGATCGTTGTTGATTTTCCACTTCCATTTGGTCCAAGCAATCCTAAAATTTCTCCTTCCAAAACGGTAAACGATACATGATCCACTGCCTTTTTTGTTTTATATTTTTTTGTAAGATTTTTAACTTCTATCATTTTTTGCATGACTATATCTCCTTTTAACATTCCTCTTCTTCATCTAATCTTGGTGTTAAAATAGTATAGCCATCTTTCGTAATTAAAACGGTATGTTCATAGTGAGCAGATGGCTTCCCATCGTTTGTTTTCACTGACCAGTTATCATCTAAAACATGAATCGCACTCGTTCCCAGATTTAGCATAGGTTCTACACAAATCACCATTCCTTCTTTTAATCTTGGCCCTGTTCCTCTTATACCATAGTTTGCTACTTCAGGATCTTCATGCATTTCCCTTCCAATTCCATGCCCACATAATTCTTCTACAATCCCTAAATGATACTTTTTCGCATAAGATTCTATAGCCGCCGAAATATCCCCTACATGAGCTCCCGGTTTAATCATCTTAATTCCTTCATATAATGCCTTCTCTGTATGTTCCATCAAATATTTTTTTTCATCACTAATCTTTCCAACTGCATAGGTCCATGCAGCATCACCTTGATACCCCTTATACCCTATCACCATATCAATAGTAATAATATCTCCTTCTTTTAACTTATCATCGGAAGGTATTCCATGCACAACTGTATCGTTTACACTGGTACATAAGGAAGTAGGAAATCCTTCATATCCTTTGCAAGTTGGAACCCCTCCAAGACTATAAATATATTGTTCTGCCAACTGGTCTAACTCTTTTGTTGTAATACCAGGTTTAATATATTTCTTTAAGTATTGATGCGTCATAGAAACCATTTTTCCTGCCTCTTTCATCAATTCTATTTCTCTATCACTTTTTATCGTAATCATATAAAATCTCCTCTCCTAATACATGCTATAAATCCTTCATTTCTCTTTAAACCACTCTTATTATACAATAAGAAAACCTTTTTATGCTACTTTTTTAGATTCCTCTTTACTCACTTTTTTTTAAATAAGAAAAAAGGAGTTCTATCTTCCCCTTTTTCATTACACTTTGTCTATATATTCTTATTTATCTTAACAGGACTAACAAGAAAAGCAAGAATAGAGTTTTCTATTCTCTTCCATTTCAATGATTACCCCATTTTTATTAGTTCTATCCTTATAAAATATGAGCTGTAATAATCGTATAACTACGAGAATGAATTGTGATCCGCATATTGTCTATTTCACAATACCAATTCTTGCCTTGCTTATAAATGTTACAATTTTTATCCAATACCTTTTCTTTACAATAAGTAACTACATCATTGGTATTCAAATGAAGATTTCTTCTAATTCTATCCACACCCATTTTTGTAGTATGGACTTTGTCTATGTTTATGAATAAATCTTGCTTCACATGCAAACATCCCTTTCACTTACCTTGCTTTTATCTTTTTCTTTGCTAAAAAATAGTGCAAGAATACTCTTTTTCCTATTTGACATCGCTTTTTTAATTTGAATCGCATTATTTAAAGTGTTTCAAGAAATTTTATTAAATAGTCCACGGTCTTGTCTACACCCAGTTTATCTACATGAAGCATCAAATCATAGTTATTTAAGTCATACCAACTACGATTGGTATAAAATTGATAATGTTTAGCCCTTGATTTATTGATTGTATTTATTTTTTCTAGTGCATCTTTTTTGTTTAATCCATAGTATTTTACTGCTCTTTTTACTTTTGACTCCGCATCTGTATATAAGAATAATTTCACTGTATTTTCATTATCCTTTAAAATATAATCAGCGCATCTTCCTACTATCACGCAAGATTCTTTTCGAGCCAATTCTTTTATCACTTTGGATTCCGCTATAAACAACCGATCATCATTTTCACTTTTCCTTGCTTTCTCCTCTGCTTCATGAATATATTTTTCTGATAATCCTGATTTTTTTGCAGTAAGAGAAATAAGCTCCTTATCATAAAATGAAATGCCTAATTTATCTGCTAAAAGTTTACCAACATAACGTCCTCCAGAAGCATATTCTCTTGCAATCGTTATCACAATAGGCTTTCCTGTATAGGTGCTTTTCTTCTGTTCTTGCTCTTGGATAAAACTATCTTTATTTTTTCCAAATTTTTTATATTCAGAACCTATGACAAATATAGCAATAATAAAGCACAAAACATCGGATATACAACCAGCATACAATACTCCATACACACCCTTATCTAATACAATACATAAGAATAATGAAATAGGAATAAACAAAATAATTTGTCTAATAAACGATAAGGCTGTTGCTTTTTTTACCTTCCCAAGTGACTGAATTAAAATACTTCCTGTTATTTCTAAAGCATTTAAGAAAATAACTAAAAAGAAGGAATGACACATCATTTGGGCAAATTCCATAAATAAAGAATAGCTTGGATCCGTTTTGACAATAAATATTCCTGCAATCTGTTTTGGAAAGCATATGAATACTAGGTTAAAGAAGAATCCCATAATAAAATTGATAAGTAAAACTTTCTTAAATGTTTCTTTCACTCTTTCTTCATTTCCCGCACCATAATTAAATCCAACAATTGGTTGTGCCCCTATCGAAATTCCTAAAACAGTAGATATGAATAAACTATTTACCTTCGACATAACGCCATAAACAGATAATGGTATATCACTACCATATTTTGATAAAGCGCCATATTTTGTCATCACATTATTCATGAAAACAAACAATACCAAGACGGTGCTTTGTGTAATAAAAGATGATAAACCTAAAGATAATGTAACAAAAACGTTTTTATTTAACCTTAAAGATTCTCTATTTATTTTGATTGTTTTAAATTTTCTTAAATAAAGAAGCGTAATCATAAATGATACAACTTGCCCTATAACAGTAGCTAACGCACCACCTTTTACGCCTAAATCAAAGGTGAATATAAATAAGGGGTCAAGAATCATATTAATAACTGCACCAATAATTAACATTCCCATTGCATATTTAGGGGAACCATCTGCTCTTATTATATTAGAAAGTGCTGTATAAATAATCATAAATGGAGATCCTAATATAATAATCCTTCCATAATCAAGAGCATATTCATATACCGTATCAGTACATCCAAATAAATAAACTAATTTGGGCAAAAAAAGATAAGAAACAATGCCAAGACAAATAGAGAGAATAAAAGTAACTACAATGGCTTGTCCAACAACTTTACTCGCTTCTTTCTTTTTTCCTTCCCCTAATTTTAGTGACATATGAGCAGAAGCCCCATTTCCTACTAATCCTGCAAAAGCGTTAAAAATGATGATTAGTGGAAAGATGACATTGGTGGCTCCATTTCCAAGAGTTCCTACTCCTTTTCCTATAAATATTTGATCCACAATATTATAAACAGAATTAATTAGCATACTTATAACACAAGGTATAGAAAACGCTAATAAAAGTTTGTTTATTTTTTCTTTTCCTAAATCGAACTGTTTCATACTCTTCTCCTTTTCCGCAACTCATTGTAACACAAAAAAATTTTTTTCGTAAGAGAAAAATTCAATTTTCAAGAAAAAATGAATGCTATGTTTGTAAGATAAAAGAGAAAGTAGGTTTTAATTATAAATTGAAAAAAGCAAAATTGAATCCATTTATCAATAAAGATAAAAAACTGAATCAATTGTTTTTAATTTTAGAAGAAAAATTTGTTTATTGTTCTTATCATTTGTTCCTAGCAATGAATTGCTTTTTTACAACCTTCAAAATTTATTTTTTCTTTTAATATCCTTAGATCTATTTCGAGAGTTTCGAAAAAGTTGTGTAAATGAGAAATGTATACCTTCCGTTGGAGCCATCAAAATGATGGTTCTTTTTCATCATTATAACATCCTGAAAAACTATGTCAATAAAATTTTCATTTGTTGTGTATTCCATTTTCAAAGAGCATAATATGGTTAAATTCTACCTTTGTAAATAATAGGTAATTGATTGTATATCATATCTCATCCTCGTATCCTTCCTATCCATTTTTTGACTACATTTATAGTGGCTAGATAAAGTGGCTTCAACAACGCTTGATTAAGAATATATGACATTAAACTCGGCAACTTATAATTACCTAGTTCCTTTTTTATATTACCAAAAGATTCTTTATATCTTTTTGCTGTGGAATACTTATAATTAATTTCAAAATACTCCCTCATCCAATAATCTAAATAATCTCCATAAGACATAAATGCCTCTATCTTGCATCCAACATTTTGGTATTCTTCATAGGCCTTTTGCCCTGCAATGAATGCCTCATTTTTTGTTTTGAAACCAGAATTTTGAAATATACTTTCTTTTGCCATTTACCCTTGCTATTTCAAATTGATATTGGTAAACCTTTCCTCTTTTTTGAACATTAACTTTTCCCATTGTACTTCCTCCTTCTTCTTTCTTGGATGAATGGGTATCGAGTAGAGAAAACTTTTCAATAATTATTGAATGCTTTTCCCTCTCACACCACCGTACGTACCGTTCGGTATACGGC
>CATOJL010000094.1 GCA_951800155.1 uncultured Bacilli bacterium
TACATCTACTATATTTTTATCAAAAAATTGTACTTCATCTATCGCAACAACTTCACTATCATCTTGAACATGCTCTAAGATTTCTAATGCATTTCCAACAACAATACATGGTATATGCATTCCTGCATGTGATACAATTTCGTTCTCTGAATATCGGTTATCTATTTTGGGTTTAAATACAATAATCTTCTTTTTTGCAAAAGATAATACATTAATTCTACGAATAAGTTCTTCTGTTTTACCTGCAAACATGCATCCACAAACAACTTCTATCCATCCCTCTCTATATTGATTATACATGTTTAAATTCCTCCACTTGAATTATTATAACGATTTTTTTAATATTTGTACATATTCAAGTCACATTCTTTCTATAAAATACAACTAGGTGATAAATATGAAATGGTTAACACAATTTATGTATGGTCGCTATGGTCACGACCATCTTAATCTATTTTTATTAGTTTTAAGTATTATCTGTTCTTTTCTAAGATTTTTATTTGAACCTCTTATCATACTGTCTTATATTTCTATAATACTATGTTGTTATAGAATGTTTTCTAAACAGACATATAAGCGTACTCAAGAAAACAATAAATTCTTAGAAATCACAAATCCTATTGGAAAAACTTTTAATCGTACTAAAAACAAATGGAAATACAGAAAGACACATAAATATTTTAAATGTCCAACTTGTCATCAATATTTAAGAGTTCCCAAAGGAAAAGGACAAATAGAAATTACTTGTCCTCATTGTCATCATCATTTTGATAAAAGAACATAATCCCTTAACAAAGGGTTTTTTCTTTATGAAAAAAAGGCTAACATTTTGATATGATAACCTCCCAGTAGACAGTGTAAATAATTAAACACTGACTATCACTACGGGAGGTTTTTATATTGGGAAGAAAAAATAAATATTCAAAAGAAGTGAAATTAAATATAGTTAAGCGTTATTTGAATGGTGAAAAATCCTTTCAGGCGCTTGCAGACGAATTACACACCAGCAATTCTCTCATTCAGCGATGGGTAAGGAAGTATAAGGAATACGGGGAAACTGCATTCGATACAAATCAATCTAATAACATATATACTAAACAATTTAAGCATAAGGTTGTTTTGGCTTATTTAAATGGGGATGGCTCGTATACTGATTTGATGGTAAAATACAATATTTCTTCAGATTCCACTATCATAAAATGGGTAAATGATTATAATAGTCATATAGAACTTAAAGATTATATTCCTGGAGGAGAGGATATCTATATGACTAAAAGTAGAAAAGTAAACAAAGAAGAAAGAATAGAAATTGTCAAGTACTGTCTTGAACATGATATGGATTATAAGACAACAGCTAAGATATTTGAAACAACTTACGCTAATGTCTTTAACTGGGTTAAGAAGTACAAGGAAAAGGGAGAAGATGGTTTAGGTGATAAACGTGGTCGCCATAAGACTGATGAAGAAGTTGATGAAGTGGCATTATTAAAGCGTCAACTCAAGCAAAAAGAACATGAACTTGAAATGGCACAATTGGAGGTTAAGCTCCTAAAAAAATTGGACGAGATAGAAAGAAGGCGATATGCAGAGAAAGCAAATATGAAAATGAATATGAAGTCATCAAAGAAGCGAGCAAAGAAGAAATAGATAAAGGAAGGACACCAAATATATCACTCATGTGCAGAATACTTGGTGTCAAACGTGCAAACTACTATAAATGGCTGCATCATGAAAAGAGTGATAGAGATAAGGAAAATGAGGAAATAGCTGAATTAATCAGAGAATATCATAAGAAATATAACGGATTATTAGGATATAGAATGATGGCTGACAGGATTAATAGAGATCATCATAAAAACTATAGTGACAAACGCATCTATAAAATTATGAGGATATTAGGTATTCAGAGTATTATTCGCCCTAAACGAAGAAGCTGTACAGTCAGAAAAAACAACAATACAGCTAAGAATAATCTTAACAGAGACTTCAACGCATCAAGACCTAATGAAAAATGGGTTACTGATGTCACTGAATTCAAATACGGACCACACAATGAATATAAGCTATATCTAAGTGCTTTTCTTGATCTCTATGATAGAACAGTTGTTGGTTATGAAGCTGGAGACCGTAATAATAATATACTCGTTTTTAATACATTTGATAATGCAGTTAAAGATAATCCTGATGCACATCCATTGTTTCATTCGGATGGAGGATTTCAATATACAAGTCCAGTTTTTATAAAAATGCTTAAGGAACAAGGAATGACACAAAGCATGTCAAGAGTTCACTGCTGCATAGACAATGGACCAATGGAAGGATTCTGGGGAATCATGAAATGTGAGATGTATCATTATGGAAAACATTACAACACAAAAGAAGAACTAATAAAAGCAATAGATGATTGGATTCATTACTATATGTATGAAAGATATCAGAGAAGATTTGGAGTTAAGACACCATATGAAGTGAGAAGTGAAGCATTATCTTTACAAACACCGAATCAATATCCAATAGCAGAAAATAAAAGAATAACAAAATATAAACAGGAACATTACACAAGCAGTTCAACTTTAACTGCATAAGAAAATGAAGTTGTCTCTTCGACAACTTCATCAAAAACATTTTAATTATTTCACCTGTCTACTTGACAGGGGCGGTTCATTTGTTAACCTTTTTTATTTTATTCTAATGAAATCTTTTCATTATTGATTAATTTTTCAATATAACCTTTACACTCTTTAATAGAATCTTCATTAGGTATCATATAATATAAACGATGATTTGGCATTAATGCTCCACCAGTCATTCTCTTTCCACTACCTGATAATTGGCATTGTTGAATATCCCAAGATGCCATATCATCAATTTGCATTTTAATTAATGAACTAATTTCACTTGCAGAAAGATTTGTTTCAAAACTTCCTTCAATAGCTGATAACACATCATTATAATTTGTAATAATCTTTGAAGAAGTCATCTTTTTGATCATACCTTTCAAAACTTCTTGTTGATTATGTACACGATGATTATCTCCACTACCATAAGACTTTCTTTCTCTTGCGAAAGCTAAAGCTGTTTCGCCATTCATATAGTTTATACCTTTATGAATTTTTACATTCTTATTTGTCCATAAACTATTTAAATTCTTATCAGAGTAAACTTCAATACCACCTAAAGCATCAACAATTGTAACTAATGATGTAAAGTTAACTTTTGCATAATAGTTAATTTCAATACCCATAAACTTCTCAACAGTTTCGACGGAATTCTTAACCCCAAATATACCAGCATGAGTTAATTTATCTTTTTGTCCTTTGTTTGCAAGAGTAACATAGTAATCTCTAGGAATACTTGTCATTAAGATTTGTTTAGTTTTTGGATTTACAGTTACAAGCATATTAACATCTGATCTAGAAACAGTAGAAACTTTACCTCTTGTATCAATACCACTTAAATATACAGTAAATGTATCTTTAGTAACATCAACGTTTTTAGAGAAATCTTCAATTTCTTTGTCGTAGTTATATTGCCATATAACTCTTGTATCTTTTTCAAAGTTTTCATACTTACCTTCAACAATTGTACGATATGCTTCATCCATTAAAATGACTTCAACATCTTCAGTATATAATGCAGTCGCAAGTGCTTCAAAATCTTTATAATCTTTACTTTCAATTTTTCCTGTTGTTTTCTCAATTTCAGAAACAGTTAAATCTAAAACATCAGAACCAATTGAAGAATTAACACCAAAGACTTTTCCTTTTAAATCTTCTAATTCTTTTGCAGAGGATTTAGTTAAAACAATCGCAGAAACAGAGTTTGTTTGTTTATTTGCATCTGATAAATTACGAAGAGCACTATCTCCTCTAATAACAACTATACTTCCAACAATCATAACAATACTAAGTATAAGACTGACAATCTTTCCTATAAGATTCTTGACACTATCCTTATCTCCTTTTGGTTTCATCAAAAAGAAAGTTAATATACATAATAATATAAAAACAACTAATAGAATAGCCAAATATTTAAAAGGTACAACTCCTAATCTAAATACAAAAGCAAGGAGTGCTAATGTTGTTATAATTTGGGCTCCTAAAAATACAGGCCATGTTAATATTTTTTTCATTTGAAATCCCTTCTTTCTAAATTCTTATACATTCTATCATAAGTATGTGTACTTCTCAAGAACTCAAAACAAATATTGACGTAAAAAAATATTATTATTATAATTTAAAAAAGGGGAAAACGTTATGAAAAAGATAATTTTTATTTTACCAATCTTACTTATTGTTTTATTTTTTTGTATAAATACTATTGATACAAATAAAGAATTAGTTCTTATAGGGAATAAAGAAATGAATATCTATTTAAATGAAAAATTTAAAGATCCTGGAGACAATATTGAAGATGTTAAAATAGAAAGAAATGTAGATACAAAAAAAGAAGGTACATATAAACTTATATATACTTATAAAGATCAAAGTATTGAAAGAACTATTCATGTTGTCGATCCTCATAGAATGATCATGAATTTAAATGGTGATGAAAATACTTATGTAAATATTGGTGAAAAATATATTGAATCTGGATGTCATGTTATTGATAAAAAAGATGGAAATGTAAGTGATAATGTTAAAATCGAAGGTAAAGTGAATACCCAAAGTGTTGGAGATTATACAATAACTTACTCTATAACACATAATCATCTTTCAATAAAAAGGAAAAGAATTATTCATGTTGTTGATAAGATGAAAAAAAATACTAATGGTATTCCTGTTTTAATGTATCATTATATTTATACTAAAGATAATCCACCTAAAAATAATAATGTAAATTATTTATTAGATACTAAGCTTGAAGAACAATTAAAATATTTAACTCAAAATGATTATTATTTTCCTAGTTATCAAGAATTAGAAGCTTATACAAAAGGTGAGATATCGCTTCCTAAAAAAAGTGTTATATTAACTTTTGATGATGGAGAAAAAGGTTTTCTAAAATATGGTATACCATTACTTGAAAAATATAAAGTTCCTGCAACATCATTTATCATTGCATCTAAAGCTGAAGATAAGATAACTAAATACGCAAGTGAATATGTTAGTTTTCAATCTCATTCATACAATATGCATATTGGTGGTGGAAATATTGGACATGGTGGTATTATTAGTGTTATGAGTAAGAATCAAATTATTGATGATTTAAAAAAAGCTCAACAAGTTATTCATAATACAGAAGCTTTTGCTTATCCTTATGGTGATGTCACTGAAGATGCAAAAAAAGCGTTAAAAGAGGCTCATGTTTTATGTGGTTTTACTACTCATTATGGTAGAGTCAAAGTTGGAGATGATCCTACATTTTTACCTAGAGTGAGAGTTTTAGGTAATGCAAGTTTAGAGAGCTATATTTATACAATTAAATAGGAGGAATTTATGGAGAAAGAATTAGTGGAGTTTATTAGAAATATTTTTGAAATTGATAGCCCTTCGGGGTATTGTCATGAAG
>CATOJL010000095.1 GCA_951800155.1 uncultured Bacilli bacterium
ATATAATATGTATTTTCCATCAAGTCTAAGTCTAAGACATTTATAAACTTGTTTAAATCTTTATCAATATAAATATTTAAAACATAATTGCCTTTTTTATAATTATCATAAAATAGTAAGTATCTACTTTTAAAATCTTGTTCTTCTATTTCTCTCATTTGTTTTCACCCCTTTTATCCAAAGAAATCATTATTATCAGGTTCATTATAAAAATCATCTTGTGCCATTTCTAATAAATCAGTGTCTTTCTGTTCTTGTGCTTCTTGTTGTTTTTGTGCTTCTTTTTCTTTTTCAGCCTTTTCCTTTTCTTCTTTTGCTTTTTGTGCTTCAAGTTCTCTGTGTATTTTTTCAAATTCTTTTAAATTTTGCTTACATTCATACTCATTCAAATATGAAGGAACAATACATTTTTTATAATCAAATTCAGGTTTTTCAATATCAGCGCAAGGGTATGTATAATAATACTCACAATCAGTAGTATAAATATGCCCTAATTCAGATTTATTTTTTATACTTTCTTTTTCAGGTTTTTGAGTTCTTACCTTACCTACATTTTTAAACATTTCTCTCAATTCAGCTTCAGTATATTGTGGTTTTTCTCTGTTTACAATTTCATTATATTCTTTTAAAATTGGTTCTATTGCTTGCTTTTCAAGTTCCTTTGCTAAGGCTTCATTATCACCACACATAACCCTTATTTGTTGTAAATTACAGTCAATATTCAAATACTCATAATAATTTAAAAAATCTTTTGTATTATCCTTATAACCTTTATTTACTTTTAAATCATATGAATTATCATTTATTGTAATAGTTAGAGGGAATCTTCTATAACTTTGGGTTTTATCTTCCGCTTCTTGTTTGTTTCCTTGCTTATCTGTATATTCCCCCGCAAGACGATCTAAAAAGTCAGAGCAACATTGAACGCTATTTATTATATTTATTTTATTACATAAATTAGTTGAAGCATATTTTACATTTTGGTTTTTTCTATCAGGGTGAGGGTCTAAAACTTCAAAAGCGTTTCCTCTACCTTTTAAAACTTTTAAAAGTTCCCAAGACCTTTTATCAGACCAAATAATAATAGGTTGTCCGTCATAACCGATAAACTCAGCACCTTCAGCACCTACACAAAAATATATATCTTCTTCATTTGTTATATCAGGGAATAGGCTTCTTGCTATTGCTTTACTCATTAAGCCTTTACCGTTTCCACCTTCACCAGATATATAAATATTAATTCTTTCTTTTGGAGGTTTTAACTCATTTATATAGCGCAGTCTTAGATATGTGAGATCTTTTTCATTATCCATATACATTTTTTTATCTTCATCTTGACACTCTTTTAAAGTTTTACCTAAGTATCTTACATCATAACGCATACGGTCTTTAGGGCATAAATCCCCACCATATTTTAATTTATTTTCTTCTCTTTCAATGAGTTCTTTTCGCCAGTCAAAATTTGCTATAACTTCTTCATCATCATAGAGGGCTTTACCTTTTGCTTGTTCCTTTTCGCTTTCGTGTGTTAAGTATGCCACTTTATCAAGAAAAGCCCCACGCCCTTTAGGTAGTTCTATATATTGTTCAGGAACATTAAACCACTTAGCAATATATTTTATATCAACCTTGCCAGGGCACTCAAGGACAACGTGCCAGTGGTCATTTTTTAACTCACCCGCTTTTCCTTTCCCTTGTTTTTCTTCTTCTATAGTATAAGGATCTTTGTTATGTTTGATATAAGCGAAACGCTTAATAGTTTTGTGGTCTAATCCATCTTTTATAACTTCTTCATTAAAATGTAAATCTTCCCCAGTTTTAGGATTTTTTTCATATTGCACTATTTCAAAGATTTTCGCCTTTATAACTGTTTTTTCTTTTTCATTGATTAGACATCACCGCCCTTTTTTTCTGTTTTTTCTTTTATAAGTTCTTCGATAGCAGTAAAAAGAGCGTAATTATTATATAGAATAATACTTATAAAATGAACCTTATGTTCTAAGCCCCTTATATCATTACCCATTGAATATATTTCCTTTTCATAGGCTATAAGTTCATCAGCCGTATAATTACTATAAAGAGCCTTAAACTTATCTATCCATTCTCGATCTTTTTTCATATAACCGTTTTCATCTTTACAGTTAAAGTATTTTTTATTATTCATTTTTTTCACCTTCCTTTTTTAATCATCATATCCATAGTTAAAGCGTTTTCTATAAAAACTATCATTTGAATCATATTCTTTATTTGTCTTAGTTTCAAAATAGCAAGTTTCTTTTAAATATTCATCATAAGTAATTCTAAAATATTTTAAAAAACCTACATAATAGTTAAGGCGTAATAAAAAGTATTCGCCGCTCTTATTTTTATAATAACGGCTTGATACATCATTAATTATTTTTTCTTCTATAAATTCTAAATTTTCATTGAAAAAATCTTGTTTTGTAATCTCTATCATTTTCTTTCTTCCTTTCTTATAAAACAAAAAATAGATTAAACAGAAAATAAAAGACTTTTCAGCCCTTTAATTTTTCCATTTAATCTATACTTGTTAGATTTTTTATTTAATTTTTTTATAATATAATTTTATAATCTTTCCCCACTTTTGTCAACAGATCAGAAAAATAAACAAGGGAAAGTAAAAGCAAACAAGGGTAAAAGCTAAGTGAATTTAATATTTTATACTTGTTTTTATAAGGGCGTGAACATTTTACCCCTGAAGGGGTAAAACTTTTTGTATTTTTTACGCTCGATTTTCTACCGAAAATCTTACGACCTCACAAGCGGGCGGGTTAGCCTTCCAAAAACTTCGTTTTTGGCCGCTTGTTCGTATGTGAATTGAGGGCTAAACTGTGGAAAGAGGGGTAAGTGAAGCACTTTCCCCACTTTAAAAGCCCATTTTCCCCACTTTTAGGCGTGTTTTTTTCCCCACTTTCCCCACTTTCCCCAGTTTACCCCACACACACCGACACAAGCCCTTGTCGGTGTGTGCGCGTAAGAGAAATGCCGTATTTAAGCCATTTTTAAAGGTTTATCATTATATTTTTTCCCCATTTTCCCCAGTTTCCCCACTTTCCCCAGAGGGTTTTTGAAATTCAAAAAAAATCACGCATTTTTTCAATTTTTTTTTAAAAAATCATCATTTACCACAAAAAATATACTTTCTTGACAGACTGGAAAGAAAAACATAGCACCTAAGAGGAAAAGCCCCTTTGTGGTTTTTCCTCTGTTCCTATTATCTTTTAGCTTGTAAGGCAGTCAAGATCGGGTAGTATTTTTTTGAGAAATACATTCAAAAAAATCTCCACCCTAGCACTTGACAGCCGCCGAGTTTACCGCCTTTAAATAAGGGCTAGCACATATGCGCTAAATATGGTATACTTTATAAATAATTTATAGAGAAGGGAGAGCCGCCCAAAATGGCAAGAACAAAAAGATTTCAAAAACTTATTGATAGATTACCAGAAACAGGAACATCTCTAATAGACTGGCACAAGTGGTTAATGCAAAATGGCTTTATACAAACCATAGGTATAGACACTGATTATATAACAAATGACTTAATAATAGGATATATGTATAAAGGAGATAAAAAAGGATATGAATATTATTCAGTTTCTATATTGATAAAAAGTAATACATCAGTATATTATTTAAAAAACAAATTATATGATTATTTAGAATACGACAGAAGATACGAAAACCCCCCTATTTTTAAAGAATATAATAAAAATATAGAAGAGAAAAATATAAACTATTTCCACATAAGAATATACAGCAGAAAGAATGAAGATGAAGATATAACCGTATACTAAGGAAGAAGCCCCAAAAAGAGGGCTTTTTTCTTGCCTTTTATTTACACAGTTTTTTATTACACAGTTTACCCAAAACACCCAGAACCTTACACAGTTTTTTACACAGCCACTGAAGCCAAAAAAGGGAATCAGCCCATATGAGTCGATCCCCTTAAAATTGCTTAAACCCTTGATTTTACGGGCTTTTTTCCTATCCGAAATACCTTTTTAATAACCCCTCAAACGCTTTTCCATGTCTTGCCTCATCCCTTGCCATCTCGTGTACGGTATCGTGGATTGCGTCAAGGTTCGCAGCCTTAGCTCTCTTAGCCAGATCGAACTTGCCTGCAGTTGCGCCGTTCTCAGCGTCAACTCTCATCTCAAGGTTCTTCTTTGTGCTGTCTGTAACAACTTCTCCGAGTAACTCTGCAAACTTAGCAGCATGCTCAGCCTCTTCGTAAGCAGCCTTCTCCCAGTATAAGCCGATCTCCGGATATCCTTCTCTGTGAGCAACTCTCGCCATAGCAAGATACATACCAACCTCTGTACACTCGCCTTCAAAGTTCGCTCTCAAATCAGCAACGATATCCTCGCTGACGCCCTTAGCTACGCCTACAACGTGCTCTGCAGCCCATGTCTTCTCGCCGGTCTGCTCTTTGAACTTGTCCGCTCCAACGCCGCACTGCGGACACTTGTCCGGTGCAGAATCTCCTTCATGAACATAGCCGCATACGGTACAAACAAATTTTTTCATAGTAAATCTCTCCTTTTCATATTTAAATTTATTGTTAATATCAGTAATAATTACTAATATTAAACTAACATAGATATTAATAAATGTCAATCACTATTTATTAAAATTATTCGTATTAAGGTAATTTTAATGAGAATCCTCTTCTTGGGACTGCTTAAGCTGTTCTTCACAATCCCCGCAGATTCCATAGAAAAGAGTTGTATGGGAATCAATCGTACCTTCAAACTGCTGGTTGGCAAGCTCTGTGATGGACTGAGCTTGCTGTTCCTCGAATGTAAGATCATAGACCTTGCCGCAGGAACGGCATACAACATGGTAGTGAGGGTCAACCCGTCCATCAAATCGGTCCCCTCCGTCAGGAGTAGAGATTTTGATGGCTTCGCCCATTTCTGCCAGAAGATTCAGATTACGGTATACTGTGCCGAGACTGATATTCGGAAATTCTTTTCTGACCTGCAGGTATACAGTGTCAGCGGTAGGATGTTCAAGTGTGTGTTCCAAATAATCTTTGATTGCGGCACGTTGTCTGCTGTATTTCATGTTTGCCATCTGTGTGCTCCTTTCAATAATGATAACGGTTATTAAAAAATAGTATAGTTCAGCATATGGCATTTGTCAACGAATAATTTAAAAATGTAACAATTCATAATAATTGATTTGGAATATAATGTAATTATACCCACTATTTATGCGGAATATGACGGATGATTTATGAATAAACTGGGTTGACACTGGAAATATAGATGATATAATAATAACGTAACAAATGTAACAATTCTGTAATATTTACGAAAGATAAGAAAACATAAAGGAGGGAGTTTATGGATTCTATTCTGAAAAAAGGATTGTTCCTAGTTACTACAGCAGGAGCTATAACAGCATTTCCAGCTACGGCATATGCTTCAGATACAGCAACCGACGACGTGATGCCGCAGATGGGGATTGAAGAGGTACTAAGT
>CATOJL010000096.1 GCA_951800155.1 uncultured Bacilli bacterium
AGATCTTTTGCCATTCTTTGTATAATCCTTAATAATATAAAATAAAGTAGTATTTTTAGATTTAGAAATTTTAAGCCTCATATTATTACACCTATCTATATCATATATTAACATTATACAATACTCCACAATGGTACGCAATAGCAAAAAGATAAAAAAACTAGATTTTTCAATATCTAGAGAAGATTTTTATAATACAACTGTCAAACTAGGGGAAATGACAAAAAGACTTGTCAAATTAGGAGAACAGTCTTTAGAAAATAGAAGTAATTAAAAAGAGTCGAAAGACTTTTTTTTCTTCTAATTTTGTGCTATAATTGGAAAGAAGAATATAAAACTGTACAATAGCATAAATTGACAAATATATAAAAATTTTATAAAATGTTGGTACATAGTTTCGGAGGTGATTTTGTGTATCAAGATAGAATATTACTTACAGGAAAAGATATTCTTGAAAAAGAGTTTAAAATTGACACAAGAGGTTACCGTCCCCAAGAAGTAGATAAGTTTTTAGATGTAGTGATTCGCGATTATGAAGAATTTTTTGCTATTATTAAGGAAATTGAAAGTGAAAAAAAAGAATTAATTGAGGATAATATCAAATTAAAACAAGCGGTTCGAAATTTACGAACGAAATTAGATGTACTTCATGAGGATTCTGGAACTGGTGTAAACAATGCTGATTTACTTAGAAGATTATCCAACTTAGAAAAAATTATATATGGGAAAGATGAATAATATTTTGACAAACGCTGCATTCTTGTAATGTAGAGGAAAGTCCATGCTCGCACAGTCTGCGATGACTGTAGTGTTCATGCTTAGGGAAAAAATAACCTAAGGTAAAACAAGTGTTTTAACGGCTCCGAAATAACCTAAGTCATTCGATATGGTTAAATTAGGTGTAAAAGTGCCATAGTGACGAAAAAACTAGAAATGGTGGAAGTGGAACGTGGTAAACCCCATGAGCGAGAAACCTAAATTATGGTAAGGGAACTTAAACGAAGGAATAAAACGGAGTTTAGGAAGGCAATGTGCCTTAGATAAATGTTTGTCACCTCAAATGAGGAACAGAACATGGCTTATAAAATATTATTTTTTGTATACCAAGTCATTTTATAAAAAAATGCGTATGGTTTTTGCATAAAATAGAATGAAAATACAGGAATGAAAAACTAGAATCTTAATGTTTGTATACATTTAGGTTGTTAGAAATGTAGATAAAGAAGGTAACGGAAGAGTGAAGGCAAAAGATAGATCGTTTTCGATTTCATAGAGTGAAAAAATGGATGTAAGAGAAAGTATAGAACAAAAAAACAAAATGAGAAAAGAAGGTAGGAACTAGTAAAAGCAAGGGTTCTCCTTTCGGATCGGTTACAGGATTAAGGAAGAAACGTTTAGGGATAGACCTAGATATACGAAGTTCGTTTTACATTTTGTTCTTTATGAAAGGAAGTGGCCAATGAAAGAAATCGGTGAAGCTTTAAGAGAGCAACGTGAAAACATTGGTATTACAATAGAAGAGGCGGCATTAGATTTAAAACTAAAGGAAAGTCAAATCGAAGCGATTGAAAGTGGAGATAAAGAAGCTTTTCCAGATGTTTTCTATTTGAAGTACTTTATCCGTGATTATTCTAAGTATTTGGGTTTAAACTATGAGGATATGATTGATGAATTTAATGAATTTTTATTTGACTATACATCAAAAATTAGCATAGAAGATATTAAAAAGGCAAGAAAACAAGTAAAGAATACATCTGAGGAGAAAAGGGTGGCTTCTCCTTATACAATAGAACATAGAAGAAAATACAATATTCCAAAATGGATTATATATATCTTCGTAGGTATTTTGGTTTTAGGTGTTTTCTTTATAGTTGTTCAAAAAATAAGTGATGCTGGGTCAAATCATGCAGGCGAAAATATTATAAAGTAGGTGTTTTATGAATTTACCAAATAAAATTACATTTGTGCGAATTGCACTATCGCTTTTCATTATTCTTTTACTTCTTTTTCCATTTGATGCAACAGGACTTACTTTACCAACTCTATTTGTAGATGAATCAATTGTTGTAGATATTCGTTATTTTATTTGTGGAGTTTTATTTATTATTGCTTCTTTTACGGATTTTGTTGATGGGTATTTGGCAAGAAAAACAAATCAAGTAACTGATTTTGGGAAAATGATGGACGCTATTGCAGATAAGGTTTTAGTAGATTCTGTTTTGATTATTTTAGCTTCAACAGGTTTTATTTCAGCAGTAGTAACCGTTATTATTGTCGTTCGGGATATCGTTGTAGATTCTATAAAAATGGTCGCAGGAAATAAAGGCGCTGTTGTATCTGCAAGTAAAAGTGGAAAATTGAAAACGGTTTTTTTGATGTTTGGGATTGCTCTTACTTTATTTTACAATCTTCCCTTTGAATTAATGAATTTAAAAGTGGCAGATGCTTGCTTAATTGTTGCCGCTGCTCTTTCTATTCTATCTGCGATTCAGTATTATAATTTAAATAAGCAATATATTTCCATGCAAGCAGAAAATATAGAAAGTGTGGAAAAAATAGACATTTAGAAAAAATCGGGTAAAGCGATTTTTTTTCTTTTGTTTAAAAGCACTTACAAATTTTAACAAACAAATGTTCGAAAAAAGTATTGACAGTGAAAAAAATATAGTATATACTGGGTATACCAAACGTGAGGAGGAAACAAGATGGTAAAGTCACAAACAGATAAAACATTAGATCAGGTATTAGCTGATATTGAAAAACAATTTGGAAAAGGTTCTGTCATGAAATTAGGGGATCATGAACATAGAGAGATTGATGTGATTTCGAGTGGATCACTATCACTAGATATTGCACTTGGAATAGGAGGATATCCTAAAGGAAGAATTATTGAAATTTATGGACCAGAATCCAGTGGAAAAACAACATTTGCTCTACATGCGATTGCAGAGGCTCAAAAAAAAGGTGGACGAGCTGCCTTTATTGATGCCGAACATGCTCTAGATCCAACCTATGCAAAAAAAATAGGGGTGGATATTGATAATCTTTTATTATCACAACCTGATAATGGGGAACAGGCACTCGAAATTTGTGAGGCTTTGGTTCGCAGTGGTGCAATTAGTGTTATTGTAATTGACTCTGTTGCCGCTTTAGTACCACAGGCTGAAATTGAAGGGGAAATGGGAGATGTCCATGTTGGCCTTCAAGCAAGATTGATGAGTCAAGCTCTTAGAAAGCTGTCTGGTGTTATTAATAAAACCAATACAGTAGCTATTTTTATTAATCAACTTCGTGAAAAAGTAGGTGTGATGTTTGGAAATCCAGAAACGACACCAGGAGGTCGTGCGTTAAAATTTTATTCTTCTGTTCGATTAGAAATTCGTCGTTCAGAACAGATTAAGAGTGGAACGGATATTACTGGAAATAAGACCAATATAAAAGTTGTTAAGAATAAAATGGCCCCTCCTTTTAAAAGTTGCACAGTGGATATTATGTATGGAGAAGGTGTTTCTAAAGAAGGTGAAATTGTTGATATAGCAAGTGATCTTGGAATCATTGAAAAAAGTGGTGCATGGTATGCCTATAAAGGAGAGAAGCTAGGACAGGGAAAGGAAAATGTAAAAGAGTTATTTAAGAAGAATTCCGCTTTGCGGGAAGAAATATCGAAACAAGTTCGCATGCGATTTGAATTGGATGGGCAAACACCTTTAGAAAAAGAGGAAATAGAAACGGTATAGACAAAAGGGCTAACCGTTTTTTTCTTGATTTATGAATGGATAAATGATACAATGAGATTGGTAAGAATAATTGGCTAGAAGATAGCTATATAGAAATGAATGGAGGAATTGTATGGAAAACATTCTTTTCTCTATTCTTTTAGTCCTCATTGGACTTTTTGTTGGAATTATTTTGATTAGTATCATAAATTATATGCGTGGATCTTCTGCTTTAAAGAAAGCAGAACAAATTATAGAAGATGCAAAAAAAGAAGCAGATAAAACAAGAAGAGATAATATTTTGGAGTGTAAGGAAGAAACACATCGTTTAAGAGTAGAAGCTGAAAAAGAAATTAAAGAAAAAAAAGTGGAGATTAAAGAAGCAGAAGAAAGAATTTTTACGAGAGAGGCAAATATGGATCGTAGAGATTCAACACTCCAAAATCGAGAAGAAATGCTAGAAGAGAAGGAAAATAATTTAATAAATAAACAAAAAGATGTCCAAAAGGAACAAGAAGAGGTAGAGAAAATTAAAAATGAACAAGTTGCGTTATTGGAACATATTGCTGGATATTCAAAGGAACAGGCTAGAGAATTGGTTTTAAAACGTGTAGAAGATATGATGAATTTAGAAATAGCTGCTTATATTAAGGAAAGAGAAAATGAGGCTAGACTAGAAGCAGATAAGAAGTCAAAATCTTTACTTATCTCTTGTATGCAAAAATATGCAAGTGATGTTGCAAATGAACAAACCGTAACCGTAGTATCTCTTCCAAATGATGAGATGAAAGGAAGAATTATCGGCCGTGAAGGAAGAAATATACGTACGATTGAAGCTGTAACTGGAGTTGATTTAATTATAGATGATACGCCAGAAGCTATTGTCTTATCTTCTTTTGATCCCTTTAGAAGAGAGATAGCGAAATTGACTATTGAAACACTAATAAAAGATGGAAGAATTCATCCTACAAGAATCGAGGAAGTATACGACAAGGTTTCTAAGGATATGCAGGCAAAGGTCCGTGAATACGGGGAAGAGGCTTTATTTGAACTTGGAATTACAAAAGTGGAATCTGATTTGATTGACTTAATTGGTAAACTTCATTTTCGAACTAGTTATGGACAAAATGCGTTAAAGCATTCTATCGAGGTAGCTCATTTATCTGGTTTAGTTGCTGCTGAAATGAATGAAAATGTCATGATTGCTAAAAGGGCAGGACTTCTTCATGATATAGGAAAAGCAATTGATCATGAAATTGAGGGAAGTCATGTGACAATTGGTAGTGAATTGGCTCGTAAATACAAAGAAAATGAAACGGTTATTAATGCAATTGAGTCACATCATGGAGATACAGAAGCAACTAATGTAATTGCAGTGATTGTTGCTATAGCTGACACTCTATCAGCATCACGTCCTGGTGCCCGAAGTGATTCTTTAGAAAATTATGTAAAACGTTTACAGGATTTAGAGGCAATTGCTAGTGGTTTTGCAGGTATAGATAAAACGTATGCAGTTCAAGCTGGTAGAGAAATACGTGTTATTGTTAAGCCAGAAGAAATTGATGATGTAGGTAGTTATAAAGTAGCAAGGGATATTAAAACAAAAATAGAAAATGAACTTCAATATCCGGGAACAATTAAGGTAACAGTTATTCGGGAAGTAAGAGCACAGGAAGAGGCTAAATAAATAGAATAGGATGCTGAGATTAAGGTGATTTAGAAGATCACTTTTTTTATTGTGTTAAAAAATGAAGTTGACAAAATGATGGGGGGGGGG
>CATOJL010000097.1 GCA_951800155.1 uncultured Bacilli bacterium
CACAAGCACCAACAAATGCGAATCCAACGGATATATTTGGACAAAAGAATCCATTTTAATCAATAAACGATAATTCAGCTAGGAGGAAGGACATAATTTGTCCTTTTTTTCATATTTTTATAATAGGTGATAAAGTGAAAAAAGTATTTGGTTTAATTTTGGTTTTTCTTTCTATGAAAACTATTTCTGTAAAAGCAATTTCAACATCTGCAACATCGGCTATTTTAATGGATATGGATGGGGGACGTATTTTATATGCAGAGGATATTCATAAGCAAAGAAGTGTAGCATCCATATCAAAAGTCATGACAGCTATTGTATCTATAGAAAATAAGAATATTGAGGATAAGGTGACCATTGGAAACGAGATTAAGACAGCATATGGATCTGGTATTTATATCAAACCTGGAGAAGAAATGACGATGAAAGATTTATTATATGGACTTATGTTAAGAAGTGGGAATGATGCGGCTTTAGCAATTGCTCATCATACAGCAGGAAGTGTAGACAAATTCGTTCTCAAAATGAATGAAAAAGCGAAGGAACTTGGAATGACGAATTCACAGTTTCATAATCCAAGTGGTTTGGATCAAGAAAAAGGCAATTATTCAACGGCTTATGATATGGCACTTTTAATGAAGTATGCTTATCAAAATGAAACATTTAAAACAATTATGGGAACAAAACAATATAAATTAACGACAAATAAGAATGTATATCAATGGAACAATAAAAATAAACTATTAAATTCTTATAAATATACAACAGGAGGAAAGACTGGTTTCACTGAAAAAGCAAGAAGAACTTTAATTACAACTGCAAGTAAAGACAATTTAAACTTAGTTGTTGTTACACTCAATGATGGCAATGATTGGCAAGATCATATGAATTTATTTGATTATGGATTTGCTACGTATCAGGCTTATGAGTTAGTAAAAGAAGGAAATATTCAAATTTATGATGAAGTCTATTATGAGGACTATGATTTGTATGTAAAAGAGCCATTTAAGTATGCTTTAACAGAGGAAGAACGAAAACAAATTATACTTAAATTTGAACTTGAAAAAGCAAGAATTATTGAAAATGATAGTATAGTTGGGAAAGTAAGAATTTTTTTGAGGGATGAAGAAATTGGTACGCGTGCTATTTTTGTAAAAGAAAAGGAAGAAGAACAGAAAAAAAGTAATTTTCAAAAATTAGTAGAATGGTTTAAAAAGTTATGGTAAATAAGGTTTGGGCATTTTTTATTATTAGTGGTATTTTCTTTTGTATTGTAACTGGCAATTTGAAAGTTTTAAATGAGGAACTTCTTTTAAGTGCCGATACAGCTTTTGGCATGCTTTTAAAAATATTTCCTGTTATGGCTCTTTGGCTTGGAATCATGAAGATAGCAGAAGATGCTGGTCTACTAAAAAAGCTATCACAAAAAATAGCATGTATTCTGAAATACTTATTTCCAGAAATTCCAAAAAATCATGAATCTCTTAGTTATATTGCATCGAATGTAATTTGTAATATGTTTGGTCTTGGAAATGCGGCAACCCCTTTTGGCTTAAAAGCCATGCAATCTTTACAAACATTAAATGATAAAAAAGATACAGCTAGTAAAAGTATGATTACCTTTTTGGTTTTAAATACCAGTGGACTTACTTTGATTCCAACAACGATTTTGTCTTTACGTATGTTACATAAAAGTGTAGAACCTACTGCAATTGTACTTCCTTGCTTAATAGCAACATTTGCATCTACTTTTGTAGGATTAGTATGCAACTATTTTCTATCAAGGAGGCATTAAATGGAATTTGTATCGAATTTGATTATTCCATGTATGGTAGCATTTGTACTTATTTATGGAGGATTAAAAAAAGTTGATGTATATGATTCTTTTACAGAGGGGGCGAAAGAAAGCTTTCCTATGATCTTAACTATGTTTCCCTCTATGTTAGCTATGGTATTTGGGGTAAATCTTTTTATTAAAAGTGGTTTTTTAGAATTTTGTTTGTCCTTTATGGATCCCGTTTTGTCCATCTTAAAAATTCCAATTGAAATTTTGACCCTTTCGATTATGCGACCTATTTCAGGTTCTTCTGCACTCGCACTTTTAAATACAATTTTAGAAACATTTGGCCCTGACAGTTTCTCTGGTTTATTAGCTTCTATTATTCAGGGATCGACAGATACAACGTTTTATGTTTTAACTTTATATTTTGGAAGTATTGGCATAAAAAAAATAAGATATTCCCTTGTTGCAGGCTTACTGGCAGATTTAGCGGGTATTGTTGCTGCATTTATTGTCGCAAACCTCTTTTTTTAGCCTTGAAAAAACAAAATTCGCATGTTAAAATATTAATGATGTGGTGATCTATATGGACAAAAACGAAATTTCTTATAAACAAAAAGTAGAAGAGTTGAAAAAAAATAGTCAAGCATCCTTAGATAAAAAAAAGGAAGAGATGCTTCTAAATACTGAAATGAAGAAACATAATAAAAGAGAGGAAAGACAAAAAAGAAAAGTATGTAAACCACTACGTTCTGAAATAAAAGAAGAATGTTTAAGTATACGTAAAAAATTCATTTCCATTTCTGTAGCATTTACTGAAATGGAATTGACATTACAAGTTTGTATTATTATTCCAATTCTTTTGATGATTCTCCTTGTTTATAGTCAACTTCTTCATCATTAAGTAAAAGTATAAATTTGTATAGGAATATAATTTTAAGGAATATATTTGTTTTGTAAGCGATGAACGTGAGCCATCTGTTTCTATTGTTTGTGATTATATAGAATATGAGGAATTTAGCCATGTATAAAATCCAGTTCAGTCGTATTTGCATTCCTTCTTTTTTTTCTATATAATGGGTAAAAGTGGTGATAAAAATGGAAAGATTGCAAAAAGTAATCGCAAATAGTGGATATACATCAAGAAGAAGGGCAGAGGAATTAATACAAGCAGGAAGAGTTAAAGTGAATGGACGAGTTGTACGCGAGATGGGAGTAAAAGTAACTTCTAAGGATATCATTGATGTAGAGGGTTATATCATAAAAAATGAAGAAAAAGAGTACTATTTATTAAATAAACCAAGAGGAATTATTACTTCTACGAAGGATGAATTCGGACGAAAAACAGTTACCGATCTTATCACGACGACAAAAAGAATATATCCTGTAGGAAGACTTGATTATGATACAACAGGTGTTTTATTGCTTACGAACGATGGAGAATTAACCAATTTATTAATACATCCTAAAAATGAGATTGATAAAATCTATATTGCAAAAGTGAAAGGTCTTGTTGGGAAGAAACAGGTAACTACTTTAGAAAGAGGGGTTCTTGTTGATGGGGTTAAGACAGCAAGAGCGAAAGTAAGGGTCAAAAAGTATGATAAAAAAACAGATACTTCTTTAGTAGAGCTTATCATTCATGAAGGAAAAAATCATCAAGTTAAGAAGATGTTTGAGGCAATTGGATATACTGTTCTAAAATTAAGAAGAGATCAGTTTTGTTTTCTTCGAGTAGATGATTTAAAAGCAGGAGATTACCGAAAACTTTCTCCAAAAGAAATTAAAAAACTATATTTTGAGGCAACAAAAAACGACGGTTAGTCGTTTTTTAGTTAGCCTCTACTTCTTCAATAGCATCTACAGGACATCCATGAAGAGCATCCATTGCTTCTTTTTTTGTTTCCTCTGTCATTTGGTCTAAAATATTTTTATCTTCTATACTTTCTACTGTATCGTCTTCTGTAAAAGTAAATACATCAGGACAAATTCCCGTACAAGCTCCACAACGAATACACTTATTTTCATCAACAATGATTTTTTTCATACATTTTCTCCTCCCTTTCCATTATAGAAAAAAAAGTTTTTAAGTGCAAGTTAAAAGTGTTTTAAATCGACAAAAAATATGGTATTATTTATATAAGGTGATTGTGTGAATAGTAGGATGGAAAGATATTATAAGCCGAGTAATAAATCTTCAAAGCGTAGTGAGAAGAATCGAGAGCTTTATCGTGATATGTATGGTATTGATGATGTCGCTACCTATAGTAATATTGAAGCAGTGGCTCCTTTAGATAAAACAAATGAAATTGATATTACAAAGGTAAAAAAGATGTTAAAAAGTAGAGAGGATTATAAAAGACAAAGAGAGTATCAAAATGTCTTGAAATTGAAAAGAGAAAAAGAGCTTCCTTCTTTTGAACCAAAATTAGAACAAACTAAAAATTATGACATTAAAGAAGAATTAGAAAAGTTAAGTACAGCAAAAAAGGATGCAGCCTATCACACACTAGATGATACAAGTTATCAAATATTGAAACAATTGAAAATAAAGAAAGATTTAAAGGAAAAGGGGAAAGAAGCATTTTATCAAGAGCAACTTGAAAAAAAATTAGAAAATACAGCTGTTTTAAATCAACTAAACGATGAACAGTTAAGTTTAAATATGTTTGAAGATTTAGCGTCTTCAGGAAATACAGTAGTAGACAATAAGACAATTACTTCTTTATTAGAGGAGGCAAAAAGGATAGATGAAAAGAAACGTCATGATAATGAAGAGAAGAAAATTGACAATTCCTTTTATACTTCAAGTCTAGACATTGATAGAAAAGATTTTGAGGGTTTATATGATAGTAGCAATTTTGAAGGTGGTATGCGAAGAAAAATGAAATGGGTAGCAGTTGGTATTGCCATTGCAATTGTTATATTAGTCTTCATTTTGCTTATAAAATAAAAATGGATAAGAGATTAGGTAGAAAATATCTATTTATCTAAAAAATTTATATATGAATTTTACTAATGAAAGGAAAGCTACCTTGGTATTGGAAAAGTGAAAAATTTGAAAAAATCTCATCAATAGATTTTTTATAAATCTGTATGGTAATTATTCATCTTCTAATGACAATTGTTGGGACGCGGATTTTAGAATGGATAGAACTACTCATGATTATTGGTACACGAATAATGTGGCAAATGATTTTTATGTATCTGGGTCGGATTCTTTGTCAAATTATACAGATACGATTGTTAGTTGTAATGTATCAGAAAATAAATTATCTCTCAGAGTTCAAATTTCTGCTGAGGGTAAGGGTGCGACTGAGGTTTGTGCTATTTCTACGCGAGCAGATGCCTTTTATTTATCAGGTGTACTTGCTTATGATTAATAAAAATGAAGTGATAATAGGGAATTTCTTTCAAAAAAGTCATCTATAGAAATTAATTTTTTTTCTTTTAATATTCTTATTTCTTTCATTTGAGGTTGTGCAATAGTTAGGCTATTAAAATACAATATTATAAGCTTCATTCTATATCATAGGCATATAATTTAATACTATGGATTTCATAGTATTTTTGGTACTATAAAAGTGTAATAAATAATTACAAAAATGTGATTGAATATTACACTTCTTTTTATTATGATTGAGGTGATTGGATAACGTAGGTCTTTTAGAGATAAAGTTCTCGTCACAAAAAG
>CATOJL010000098.1 GCA_951800155.1 uncultured Bacilli bacterium
CACATAGATAGTTCTATGTTTTATTCAGCGATTTTAACGCCCATATCACGTGCTGTTCCCTCAACAATCTTCATTGCTGATTCGATGGTATAAGCATTTAAATCTGGCAATTTAATCTCTGCAATTTCTTTCAATTGTTCTTGTGTTAAAGTTGCAACCGTTTCGTTTGCTCCTTTTGCAGAACCCTTTGCAATTTTAGCATATTTTTTAATCAAGAATGCTGTTGGTGGAGTTTTAATTACAAAATCAAAACTTCTATCCTCAAAAATACTAATTTCAACAGGTAAAATATCTCCCATTCTATCTTTTGTTGCATCATTATACTTCGTACAAAATTCGGAAAGATTAATTCCTGTAGGTCCTAAAACAGTTCCAACTGGTGGAGCTGGTGTCGCTTTTCCTGCTGGAATTTGTATTTTTACTACTTTTGTTATTTCCTTTGCCACGAAAAACACCTCCTATAAAATTTTTTTCGCGAGTGGTTCAAATGATATCCGCATAAACATCTCCCACTTCCATCTATATAAATAAAATATATAGCTCTCTTATAATAGCATATTTTTTTTTCTTTGTAAACTAAACCGCATCAATTTCTGTAAGTCCTAATTCAACAATTGTTTCTTGCCCAAATAAATCAAGTGCTACTTCCAGTTTTTGATTTTCCATATCAATCGTTTTTACTTTACCCATCATATTGGCAAATGGCCCTGAAATTACTTTTACCGTATCTCCTTCATTTAGAGAATTTCCTATTTCTAAACGACTAATACCCATATTTCCTAAGATCTTGTCAACTTCCATAGGAGTAAGGGGAAAAGGTTTCGCTCCCTTACCAGAAGATCCAATAAATCCTGTAACACCTGGTGTATTTCGAACAATAAACCATGCTTCATCAGTCATAATCATTTCAACTAAAATATACCCAGGAAACATTTTAGTCACTTTTTCTTTTTCTTTTCCATCTTTTACTTCTACTTCTTTTTGCTCAGGCACAACTACTCTAAAAATATAATCTTCCATATCCATAGAACTTGCACGCATTTCTAACTTTTCTTTTACTTTATTTTCATGTCCAGAATAGGTATTTACTACATACCATTGTTTTTCTTCCATACTACCTCATCCATGTTTTTACGTATGAAAACGCAAAATCAAGTCCTGTAAAAAAAATCCCTACTATAAACATAAAAGAAAGCGTTGCAAGTGAATAAGTAAATAACTGTTTTTTACTTGGCCATTTAATTTTTTTTGTTTCTTTTTTTACGCCAATTAAAAATCGCATCCATTTTTTCAAAATATCTCCCTCACTCATCTTATGCACTCTTGCATCTAAAAAACACACCTTCATGTGTTATATATATGGTACCATAAAGAGTAGCAGGTGTCAACGAAATTTCCTCATTTTTTTGGACTCCCATTCTAACGATACGATTTCGTACATTTCTATCTTTTGTGTCAATATATAACCATATATAATATAAAAGGCTGTGACAAAGCCGATTTAAAAGATCAACTTTGTCAACAGCCTGAAACTTTCCTAAAGAAAGCTTAAAAAGAAATATATTTTATTCGAACATAACCATTGTTATCATTTCCTGTCATATCCCCTTGTGATCGTGGATTTGGCATTTTATCTCTTCCGCCTAATAAAGATGTGTTTTTAAAAATATATCCTGAATAATGATTCGCTTGTCCTGTTGGTATTCCTTCTTTACTAACGGCATTACAGCCTGTATGTCCAGAGATAAAAGAAGAACCTCCTCCGCCACCTTGTCCAGTACCACCACTTTGGGTAGAGCCACCTGCTGTATTATATTCTACACTAGCAACTCCACCTCCGCCTCCAGCGACCATAACCCTAGATTTCAATCCCTCTAAGTTGTTCCAGTTTCCATTCATAAGGCGGATGTCGGTTGCTCCTCCGCCAGACCAGCCAATTTCTTTCCCGTATCCTCCATAGCCACCACCATTGAAGGAAACTGTTCGGTTATTTTTCCCCTTTTCCCCAACATAAACATAAAATGTATCCCCCTTTTTTAAATGAATGGATCCTTTTGTATAAGCACCTTGTCCATAAGAAATATCATCAGGAACTCCTCCAGATGCCCCCCAAAGTTCAATTTGATATATTCCGTCATAAGGAGCTTCAAATTTTTGAACATTTCCCGTATAATCAAAATCTACATGATATCGTTCATCCAAAATATGAAACGTTTTTTCTGCTTGCACATTTTCATCGTTTTTTAAATAATACGTAATATGATAATTTTTTTAGTTCCTCTTATAGTGGGAATCACTAGTTTTTTTATTGCCATAAGGCATTATTAGTATACACATTTCTGCACAACATAATTACTTATGTTCTAATAACGCACCATAAAATGATGATATTATCCATAATTATACAATACTTTAAAAAAAGCAATGCTACATAGTAAAAAGTAAAAGCTCTGGTTTAAAAAGTAAAAGAAGGCCAATTCCAAGTAATAAAATACCTCCAATAAGATGAGAATACTTACTATATCTATTTGTAATTCCTGTTAATTTTAAAGTAAACATTGCTATACAAAAAACAAAAAAATCGTCAATTAAATAAAAGATAATATAAAGAAGGATATTCCAAAAATAGGCAAAAAAAGATAAATCATTTAAAGATAAAATCTGTGTATAGACAAGAGGTAATCCCGCCGAACAAGCGAGCTCTATAAAATTAACAGAAATAGCAAGAGAAATAACCCCTATAAGGCTTAAAATTAGATTTTGTTCCTTTGTAAATTTTTGAATTAGATTCATGATTTTATTGCGCCTTTTTCTATTTGTAACTGTGCAACCTACTTTCCTATGATGCATCTTTCTATAACGCCTAAGATGAAAACAACCTGTGCCTAGAGCTACAAAAGCAATTAGTGTACGAAGTAGTAAGATATCTCGTAAAGGTAAAGTCACCTTTAACCATGCGACTAAAAATAGAGCATAAATGATTGCACTAGAAAGAAGAAAACTAATTCCTAAAATCCACATTTTTCCTCTATTTTTCATTCCGAGTAACATACTAATTAAAAAGAAAAGTACCCACATAGCACATGGATTAAATCCATCAATAAAGCCTAGTACGATAGATAAAATTGGCAAGGACAATTCCCTTGCTTTTACTTTTCCAAAAAACGGAAGTGCGAATTCTTTTTCATGCTTTACAGATTCTATTTTAGGAGTTTTTTTTAGTTCTTCTAAAGAAATAGCTCCTTTTTTTTGAATCACTTCTGCAACAATATCCTCACAATCATTTTGAATACAATATGTAATATAGTTTTGAATAGACAGTTTTGTATTTTCATTAAAGCCAACAAGAGAATATTCTCCGATCACTGTATAAGGAACATAATTATTTTCATCATTCAATGTCTTTTTAACATGCTCTAAATATTTTAAATTGGTAGGATTTTTCAGTACTTCATAATAAATAAATTCGACATCAGGATATGTATCTTTTATCGACTCTAAATAGGAGAGTTCTTCCTTACAATGCGAACAATCATAGCGATGAAATACATAAAGTTTTTGTTTCGCTTCTATATCACTTATAAAAAGAAAAAAAAGAAGGAAACTACATACCCATTTTCTCATGTATAATATCCTCCATTTCTTTCTTTGTATACTCTCCTTCTAAACGATACACTTCTCTACCTTCTTTAAGAAAAAGAAGAAGAGGAAGAATAGATCCTACCTTATACTTTTCTATCGCATCCCTATCATAATCTAATTCTTCATAAGTAAATTCAGGGTAAAACTCTTTAAATTTTAAGAAATCCTGATAAGTTACAATACAACTACTACACCATACAGCCGAAATGCGTATGATATGCATACCTCACCTCTTTAAATTTTTATATTTTGTATAAATTTCTCTAAAACAAGTTAAAAAATAATCAACTTCTTCCTTTGTTGTTTGATAAGATAAACTAATACGTATACTATGTTTGGCTCTTTCTTCCTCTTTTGTAATGGCATAAACAGCTTTACTCATCTCTCCTGTAGCACACGCACTTTGTGTAGAAATAAAAATGTCCTTCTCTTCTAAAGCATGCAGAAGTGTTTCTGGTTTCATACACAAAACACTTATATTTAAAATATGTGGAATAGATAACTCAGTACTATTGATAAATACCCCCTCATAAGTTTCTAAACTCTGTCTTATCTTTTTATTTAGTGTAGAAATATACTTTTCTTTTGTTTCTAAATCTTGTAGCGCTAAGCGAAGTGCTTTTGCAAAAGAGGCAATAAGGGGATGCGCTGGAGTCCCACTTCTATATTTCGTGGTACTTTTTCCTCCATGAATAAGAGGTTCTAGTTCTATATTCTCCTTTTTTATTAGACACCCAATTCCTTTTATTCCATATATTTTATGTGCTGAAAGAGAGATTAAGTCCACATTTTCAAATGACAAATGTATTTTGCCAACACTTTGTGTAGCATCTACATGAAAAAAACATTTCGGATATTTCTTTAAAACTTTTCCAATCTCTTCAATTGGTTCTAAAATTCCTGTTTCACTATTGACTGCTGCAACAGATACTAAAAGAGTATCTTCTGTTATTTTTTCCTCTAAAGAATCGATTTTAACGCTTCCATTTTCATCTATTTCTAAAAAATCAACAATAAATCCTAATCTTTGTAAATAAGAAATAGGGCCATAAATACTAGAGTGTTCTAATAAAGTTGTTAGAATTCTCTTTCCCCTATTTTGGTATTTCAAACAAATTCCTTTTAATGCAAGATTATTGGATTCACTTGAACCCGAAGTATAAATAATCTCTGTTTCCTTCACACCTAAAAGAGAAGCAATTTGCCTTGTTGCCTGCATTTCTAATTCCTTTGCCCGTATACCTAACTTATGTAATGAATTTGTGTTTCCTATAAAATCCTTCGATACTCTCATAAAAGTATCTAGCACTTCCTTGTTAGTAGGCGTTGTTGCACTATAATCTAAATAAACCATATTATCACCCAATTCCTTTACTTTATACTCATTATACACTAACTTCAAGAGATTCCAAAAAAGAACAACTCATTTTAAAGCAAAATAACACCATCATTATTCATAAATAGAAAAAGATGATTCTCTACAATCATCATAAAAATGTTACGAAAAGCATTTTGTCCTTACAATATCTTTTAACATCTATACCAGTTTTTGTAATTTTTCGATTGATAGAGATGTCAACTGACTCACTTGTTCAATAGGAAATTTTAACTTCAATAAATTAGTGGCAATCTCACATTTTGTTTTTTCGCTTCCCTCTTTTAAATTGTACCCTTTGTCAAGGACAAATTTTTATTTTTAAGAAGAAGGGATTTTGCTTTTTCCTACTTTTATTGGATATTCATCAGTTGTAACATATTTATAATATTCTACTGGAGATAGTTTTGCT
>CATOJL010000099.1 GCA_951800155.1 uncultured Bacilli bacterium
TTTCAGTTATGGGTAAAACAGCGATTTATATTATACAAATTTTGTTATATTTTACAAGTATGATGATTGAAAGACTAAACTAACCAATTCTATTTTTATTGGTGCATTTACAATTTCATTCGAGTAATTTGTAGATTGAAAGAGGAAAGAATGGCTTTACACCACTTTTCGTGTTATAATAAATAGGAAAAAATGAGAAAAATAAATACGAATGTTATAGGTTTAGATGTAAAAGGAGAGTATAACCCTTTATGGACACTTTAGATAACTTTACATATAATGTTTTAGAATTTCATTCATATTGTGTTATTCGTAAAAAATCGCTTGTTTTTAAAAGAAATGCTTGTAGAGAGGGATGTTTGCTATGGAGAGATTTAATCCAACAATAGAAGAAGGACTAACAGTTGAGCAGGTAGAACAAAGAAAAAAAGAGAATTTAGTGAATTATGATGATCAGCCAAAAACAAAGACAATCAAACAGATTATTATTGGAAATTTCTTTACTTATTTTAATTTTTTAAATATAGGCTTAGGCTTAGCTGTGTTTATAGCAGGTGTTTTAAATCATGCCTTGTTTGATGGAATTAAAAACTGTTTATTTATGGGTGTCATTATTGTAAATTCCATTATTAGTATTATTGAAGAAATCATATCTAAAAAAATCATTGATAAGTTGTCAGTTATTTCTGAATCAACCTTAACTGTAATACGAAATGGAAGGGAAGAAACAGTAAAAATTGATGCTCTTGTTTTGGATGATGTAATGAAATTAACCCTTGGAAAACAAGTTGTTTGTGATAGTATTTTATTAGATGGCGAAGTAGAGGTCAATGAATCTTTCCTAACAGGAGAACCAGATGCAATTGTCAAGAAAAAAGGGGATATGTTATTATCAGGTTCTTTTATTGTAAGTGGAACATGTTTTGCTAAAGTAGAACATATTGGAAGAGAGAATTATGTTTCTAAAATATCAAGTGAAGCAAAATATGAGAAAAAAGTAAACTCTGTGATTATGCATTCCTTTGAAAAATTATTAAAGATATTGTCTATTTTAATTATACCTATTGGTATTATCATGTATATGTCCCAAGTAGATGCAACAAATGGAAATGAAACAGAGGCAATATTTACAACCGTAGCTTCTTTAATTGGGATGATTCCAGAAGGCTTAGTTCTTTTAACAAGTTCAGTTATGGCCGTTAGTGTAATTCGGTTATCAAAATATAAAGTTTTAGTACAGCAACTTTATTGTATTGAAACACTTGCTCGTGTGAATGTCATTTGTTTGGATAAAACAGGAACTTTAACGGAAGGAAAAATGGAAGTGATTGATTTTATTCCTTATGAAAATGTAGAAAAGGAAGAGTTAGAGGAAGCACTTGCTTTATATGCTACTTATTCCATGGATACAAACGAAACGATGCTTGCTTTAAAAAAACGATTTTCTAAGAGTAGTCCTGATAAAGTAAAATCTAGCCTAGCTTTTTCTTCAGAAAGAAAATTTTCAGGGTTAGAATTTGAAAAAAATGGAACTTATTATATTGGTGCTCCTGAATTTTTATTAAAAGATAATGGAAAACAACTCGAAGAAGTTTTAAACCAATACCAAGAAAAATATCGTATGTTGGTTCTTGTGAAGGGAGAGGGGGACATCAATACGGCTTTACAAAATACACAAATTCTCGGTACCGTTTTAATTGAGGATGTGATTCGAAAAGAAGCAAAAGATACACTTACTTATTTCAAGGAACAGGGAGTTGCTGTAAAAATTATTTCTGGTGATAATGTAAAGACTGTTTTACATATTGCATCGAAAGTAGGATTAGAAAAACAAAAAGGGATCAATGTAGGAGAGTTAACAGAAGAAGAACTTAGAGATGCCGTTTTAAATTATCAGGTATTTGGGCGTGTAAAACCAGAGCAAAAGAGGCAAATTATTAAAATTTTGCAGGAACAGGGATTAACTGTAGCTATGACAGGGGATGGAGTCAATGATGTTTTGGCCCTGAAACAAAGTGATTGTGCTATATCGGTAGCCAGTGGAAGTGATGCGGCACGAAATGTTGCACAATTGGTTCTTTTGAATGACAACTTTGATTCTCTTCCACAAATTGTCATGGAAGGAAGAAGGACTATTAATAATATTGAAAGAAGTGCTTCCCTTCTATTAGTAAAAACGATTTACACGATTTTGTTGATTGTATTTAGTGTTTTAATCTCAAATAAATATTTCTTTGTTCCTATCCAACTTACCTTAATTACAACCTTTACCATTGGAACACCATCTTTTATTTTAGCGCTTGAACCAAATAACGAGATTGTGAAGGGAAACTTTTTATTAAAAGTAGTAAGTCGAAGTTTACCAACAGCAATGACTGTATTTTTCAATGTTGCTTTAGTGACAGCATTTACCAATGTATTTGATTTAACGTATGAGTTACAGAGTTCTCTTTGTGTCATTTTAACAGCTATTACAGGATTTATTTATTTGCTTAAAATATGTCGACCATTCACATGGATTCGAAGAACATTATTTTTCACCATGTTACTTGGATTTATTTATTGTTTAATTTTTCAATATTCTTTCTTTAATTTGATGCCTATGAACTATGCGAGTGCACTTATTGCTTTTGTTCTCACATTGGCATCATTATATGTATATAAGAAATTGGATTATTTTATTACTTATTTATTTCATAAAATGGATAAAACAATTCAAGTCGCTGAAAAATAGAGAAAAGTTGAAGGGAAAACTTCATTTTTTAGAAAAAACTTTTCCTTCTTCTTTCTTTTATTGATAGAATTGATTCATCTCTTTAAGAAATCTGCTATCTAATTGTTGTGAGATAGAGTTGTAAGAAAAAGAAGAACAGATTCATTTTGAAAAGCAAAGTTCTTCTCTTTTTTTGTTGGAAAACATGTTATAATGAATAAGGGTGGTCACATGATTGCAGAAGTATTAGTGGAAATAAAAGCAAAAGGAATGGATAAAACATTTTCTTATCATATACCAGAAGAGATGACTGTTGAGGTAGGTATGCGTGTGATTGTTCCTTTTGGAAAACAAGAACTAAAAGGTTTTGTCTTAAAAATAAGTAAAGAAGAAGTGGCGTATGAAGTAAAGGATATTCTACGGGTAATTGATAAAGAGCCGATTTTAAATGCAGAACTTTTAAAATTAGGAGAATATATTAAAAATAAAACGTTGTGTCATTTAATTCATGCCTACCAAACTATGCTCCCTAAAGCTTTAAAGGTGAGAAGCAAAAACAAAGTAGCAATCCAATATGTGACTTATTTTTCTTTAGCGCTTTCCTATGAACAGGCCATAGGAGAATGTAAGAATGAAGGGCAGAGAAAAACGATAGAAATGTTAAAAAAGGGAAAAACTTTAAAAGAAGAAATCGAAGGGACTTCTTATAAGACTCTTCTAAAAAAAGGAATCATTAAGGAAGAGAAAGAAGAGAAATATCGATACCAAAAAAGGGGAGAAAAGCAGGAAGAAAAAGTGACTTTAACCGAGGAGCAAAAGAAAGTTGTAAAAGATGTTTTAAAAGAGAACCGTTTTCAACCTTTCTTACTTCATGGTGTTACAGGAAGTGGAAAAACAGAGGTTTATATGTCTTTGATTGAAGAGAAGATCAAACAGGGAAAAACAGCAATTTTATTGGTTCCAGAAATTAGTTTGACTCCACAAGTAACAGAGAAATTTTTAAAACGTTTTGGAAATCAAATTGCGATCCTACACTCAAAGTTAAGTGATGGAGAAAAGTACGATGAATGGCGGAAAATTGAAAGAGGTGAAGTTTCCATCGTGATTGGCGCTAGAAGTGCTATTTTCGCTCCTCTAAAAAATCTAGGAATTATCATTTTGGATGAAGAGCATTCGAGTACATATAAGCAGGAAAACACACCAAAGTACCATGCAAGTGATATTGCCTTATGGCGAGGGAAATACCATAATATACCGATTGTTTTTGGAAGTGCCACGCCATCCATTGAATCCTATACGAAAGCAAAACTTGGAATTTACCAATTACTGACTCTAACAAGTCGTGTGCAAGCATCACTTCCTTTTGTTTATTTAGTGGATATGAAAGAGGAAATGAAAAAAGGAAATACGATTTTATCTGAAAGTTTGAGAGAAAAAATAGAGGATCGAATCAAAAAAGGAGAACAAGTGATTCTTCTTCTCAATAAACGTGGTTATACAAGAATGATTGTTTGTCCAGAATGTGGGTATCAAGATACCTGTCCCCATTGTGATATTCCGTTAACTTATCATAAATCTTCGAATACAATGCGATGTCATTATTGTGGCTATGGAAGTAAAAAAAAGGAGTCATGTCCAGAATGTGGGAATCTAGATTTTAAAGAACGTGGTATGGGAACTGAAAAATTAGAAGAATATATTTTAGAACAGATAGAAGGAGCAAAAGTTCTTCGTATGGATATAGATACAACTTCTAAAAAAGGAGCCCATGAACAGATGATTACTTCTTTTGAAAAAAAAGAAGCCAATATATTATTAGGTACACAGATGATTGCTAAGGGATTAGATTTTAGAGATGTCACATTAGTTGGGGTTTTAAATGGAGATGCAGGTCTTACTATTCCTGATTTTAGAAGTGCAGAAAGAAATTATCAATTGTTATCACAGGTAGCAGGAAGAGCGGGAAGAAGTGCTAGAAAGGGAGAAGTTATCATTCAGGGATTTGCGATAGATCATTATAGTATTGTGTACGCAAAGGAACACAATTATGAAGCTTTTTACGAAGAGGAAATGCACATTCGAAAGCAGTTAAATTATAGTCCTTATTATAATCTTTCCTTAATTAAGTTAAAGGGAAAAAATTTGAATACCTTATTTGAAGAGGGAAAAAAGATTACAACTTACCTAAGAGAAAAAAAATATAAAGATACTTTTATTTTAGGCCCAAGTACAGCCATGATTCCCAAAGTAAATGATATATTTTTTGTCCAAATTTTGTTAAAATATAAAAATTCAAAAGAAATTTATGAAGCATTTAAGGAAATAAAAACGATGTATTTACATAAACAAATTTTGTTAGATATTGATATAAATCCAATTATGATATAAAAGAGAGGAAAGTCAGTATGAAAAAATTTGTATCCCTAATCTTGTCTCTGGCAATCTGTCTTGCTCTTGTGCCGTCTGCTTTTGCGGCAGAGACGAGGGACACTCCCGCCAAGTTCACCGACGTCCCCGCCGATGCGTGGTATTGGGATGAGTTGGACTACGCCCTTGCAAATGGCTATATCTCCGGCACGAGTGACACGACCTTTAGTCCATCGGCCAACGTAACCAGAGGACAATTTGTCACCATCCTTGGTCGGATGCTGGGGGTAGATAAGTCCGGCAGTGGCGTTACGCAGTTTAAGGA